>JBJOKO010000328.1:0-3548 GCA_046046035.1 Bacteroidota bacterium
CAATTGTTCTTTCGAATTCAGAGATATTTTCAAAGCGATTAAAAATATCCCACATCGAACCATCACTTTCAAGATAGAATACACCTTGAAGTGAAACGCTAGGTGCAAAGGCGTTTTGAGACATCGCTTGCCAATGTTCAGGCACAGCGTTGAGCGTCATCACAAGGGTCAATCCTTTGTTCATACGAATCATATCACCAAACGAAACCGCGAGTCCATCGACTTCACCACCTTCGGTTATTACAGTGATGACATTAGGACCTGAGCCTTTGTAATACTCATCCACACGGAATTCACTTTTCGTGAGAATCGCGCTGCGGTCCTTGTTCCAGTAGGACTCTGTGGAGAGCACTTCACCTTTTACAATGGTGTTTGAATAATTGATGATGCCTTCTACGGGAAGTTCGATCATATTGCAAGCGATGTTTTGCGCTTGCGACGCATAGAATGCGATGGTAAAGAAAAGTAGAGATAGAAAATGTTTCATGGGTTTTGAATTTTCGTCAAACCTCCACTAACTTTTTCCGAATAGAAATAGCAAATATTTGTCGACCTCACCAAACACCCGTCCTTGCTGCGTTTCCGAGGGCATCACTAATTGTTGTGATGTCCTTTGAGAAGTGAACACAAATGGATTTAGTTAAACCAAATGCACACAAGTGGAAACAAGTGAACACAAATGAATCCGATTTAAACCAAATGGAAACAAATGAACACAAGTGAACACAAATGAATTTAGTTAAACCAAGTCCAAGCAAGTGGAAACAAATGAAAAAATGAGGGAATGAATGATTTGTGTTCTAGTAATTATTTTCCACTTTCAAGACTTTATGGACTGTGACGATATAATGAGAATTTGAAACTTTAGTTCTTTTTCAAATGCAATCCGCTAATCAAATCATTAACATCAAACTTCAAAGGGCCTCCCAAAACGTCGCGTCTACCCGATACTATCAAGCTTTCTCCTTCTAATTTGATGCTTTTGTATGCTTCTAAAAAGATTTCAGCTCCAACGCTAGCATGGGACATTTCACATTCATAGATAGTTCGATCCTTATGCTCAAGAATTAACCACGAACTAACCACTTCTTCTTGAAATTTAAAATATATAGATGCACAAAATACAAGTCCGAACATTTCAAATTCGTGAGTAATAGCTTTAAAATCCGTATTCAACCCAAGCTGGACCCCTCTCTTATTGGCTATAATAATTGATGCCTCCAATACTTTATTCTCCAATGTGGCAGCGCACTTCTCCAAAGCCAAACAAGCCATCCTCCATATATACAACTTTTGTTCAGTTGTTTCTAGTTTTGATAATTCTTCTTCCTTTAGTAGACCATAAAAATTAATATGACCTCCATGAGAGTGTACAGCATTTATTTCGAGGTGAGGGAAAAGTTCAAAAGATTCCTTTGTGTAAAAATATAGATTTATATATTTTATTTTTTTACCCTTATACTCTTCATTCAAAATGCGCCCTAACAGATGACTCAGTCCAAAAAAACGGTCAAATAAATATGGCAAATTCTCACCCCCTATTCGAAACCAAAATAAAACTCTTTCTATTTTCATAAACAATACTATTTAAATCTAATTGGTTTGAGTGTAGTAAAATCTACTGGATATGGAACTTTCATTCCAGGCAATACCCACTGGCCTGTTGAATTAAACTGTAAACTTCGTAAATATTTCTCTAAGCTGTGTGCTTCGAATTTTGGCATTACTCTAGAGTAACGACCATACGAATTTGGCCCAGCCTCCAGCAGAGATTGATTAAACCTATTCAATCCCGCATCAGAGACTCCGAATTTATACAAATTACCTGTACCATCGTAAATAGTATATGTTCTTGAAGGCGCCGTTGAAACCGAAGAAGTTGACAATTCAATTGCCTCATCTCCCACTTCAACCACCTCATCAGTTCCATTCACTGCGCTATAGGCTATATCGTTGTCCGGCTTTTTCCGTGCATAGGAAACAACACCATCCGATGATTCATGTATATACCATACATCATCCGCCTTCTTCGTCGCTACCTCAGCAACTTCATCAACCACTGCGACAACCTCGTCAACTTTTTTGACTGCCTTTGTTGGAGCGGCTAAAGCCTTTGCGGCTTTATATGAATATTGGACAACTTTCGCACTTGCCACCATTGCCGTGCAGGCTGTCCTAATGATATCCCCACCAAACACACCAGCGACTGCCCAAGCGACCTCCGCAATATTTCCTTGGGACAAATAGTACGCGGCTTTAGT
This sequence comes from Bacteroidota bacterium, assembly GCA_046046035.1. GTDB lineage: Bacteria > Bacteroidota > Bacteroidia > Flavobacteriales_D > Sanyastnellaceae > JAIXWP01. The sequence continues at coordinate 2,262 of JBJOKO010000328.1, forward strand.
TGCGGCTATTGCAAGATTTAGGCCTGGTATAAACATCTCTAAAACGTCCAGTGCCAGCATCATTTTTGCTTCGGTTGACATAATTGAAGCCGCCACTATCTCAACCTCTTCTAATGTCCGCCTCTCTACTTTAAGATCTGCTTGACACGTATAATACAAATTATCACCAGAAGAAAGCAAAACCCACTTTCCTGGGGGAATAAAACCAGGTGAATCTGGAGTTGCTTTCGGATCCCAAACATAAGACCCCATGTCTTCACCGGTTAGCTGTCTGACATATCCACCAGGACCACCAGTGGCATTCACGTATTCCTGCATGAGCTCGGTACCCGCACTTCCCAAGCTTTGATTAATATCCATTATTATTCCCGTAGCAGTAAATACTGCAGTAGCAGAAGAGGCAGCGCCAGAAACATTACCAAAATTCAATGTCTCACCAATCACGCAGAAGAAATAAGAAGCTACCCCCCCACTAGGATCCGTAAAATTTGCAGGGTTGTTGAAGTTGGCAGCATATGGCGAATCGAATTGCTCGTATGGGTCTGGTGAAATGAAGTTTCCTAATACAGGATTATAAAAACGCAATGAGTATTGATATAATTCAATTCCTTCCTCACCCCATTCACCTTGACCCCATTTGCCCTCAGCATAAGTTTCATCATATTTTGAATCCAATGGAGGGTTACCCCACATCAATCCATAAGGATAATAATCATAACGAGCCCGAACTACACCTTGCTTATGCCTTATCGTCAAATTATCAAAAAAGACTTTTTTCAAACTATAATTCGTTAAGAAAGTGAATACATAGCCATCCTCAGGAACTGCCAACACTGTCTCCAAAACTTTGAGCTCTTCAGGTGAGCCAACCATTATCGAACCACTCAGCTTCGGCTGAACAATCAAATCGCGATTAAATACTACGTAGAATAAATGGGCCTTTGGTCTATTTGGGTCTTCATCATCAAATTCATCCAACAGGAAATTCGTAAGACTTGATGCAGGTGCGCTATTTGGATCTCCAAACGCCAAATACCCTCTTTCCCCTCCTGGCATTATACCTTCCCCTTGCATTAACAAAGTCAATAAAGCGGAAGAAATAACTGTCGAAACATTCTGATTAGTACTTTCAACCAAACCGTCTTCATACCAAGCCGTTGCCTCAACAGTAACCTTCGAACCTCCAGGAATTTTCATTAGTCTGGATGGTCCATATACAGTACCTCCATCGCCACCAACTCCAGCAGCCTTTCCATCATTGCTATTTACATAAGGATAATTGAATGG
>JBJOKO010000329.1:0-3518 GCA_046046035.1 Bacteroidota bacterium
GCTCAATAGAGCCGAAATGCCAACAAGCAGAATATGCATCATTGAAAATTTCCAAATCAATAACGCTGCTGCGCCTGCAAAGGCTGGTAGATATGACTTTATTGATTGTTTTCGAAGAAATAAGTATCCTCCAAAAGTGGAAAGAAAACTAAATCCAATAATGTGATTTTGATTGGTGAACAACGCACTTAGAAACGCTGCACACATTCCAAGAAAGAGAGATGAGAAGTATGCTTCCTGCTTCGTCATTTAGTGATGAAATAGACGGCGAGCCCTACTGCAGAGCCAATCATACCGCTGCTAAATGCGGTGATTATTTTTCGAGTGCGAGCAGGTGGTTCATAGCCATCTGCGTAGATATCATTGTATTTGTAATTCTTATTGCTCATTGTTTTCTCTCGAATTTTCACTTTTCCTATGAGCTGAATAACTGTATATACAACTGGAGGACCTACTGCTGTGAAGTAACCATCTTTTCCTAAAAATGCTATTGTTGCACAAGAAGCAAATCCGATTAATGCAATATGACGAGCCTTGAAATTATTGCGTGAATCGGCTTGTCCAGCAAGGAATGCTCGCATTTCACTTGCATTGTAAATATCTCCGAAAGTAGTGTCTTGGGAGTAAACAATAACTTCATCACTATCAAGCTGTGTATAGCTAAATACTTCTCCTCTGTTTGATATAACCTGTTTTACTTTTCCATTGCGTTTGGTAATGTCGTAAACAATAACATATCCGCTGTCTGCCACTATTCGGCATTCCATTTCCTTGCCATTCATCAACAAGATTTTGTCTTGAGCAAGAGCTTCATGAACGGGGAGTAAGAATAGACAAATTAAAAATAGTAAGACGCGCATTGGTTTTGTATTGGATTCCAAACCTACGAAAAAAGATGCAATTTCTTTTATCGCACAGGCATTGCCAATGCTGCCACTGAAACTCGAAGAGCTTTATTATTCTTCAAAGCAAGAACACAGGACTCAATTGTAGCGCCTGTTGTTATTACATCATCTACTAATAATATGTGATGTGAAGTATTGATTTCATCTTCATTGATATCGAAAATATCACTCACATTTTTCCATCTTTCAACACGCGATTTTTTAGTTTGTGTTTCTGTAAAATGTTTACGAGTTAGTGCGGTTTTGGAAGTAGGAATGGCCATGCTTTCGCTTACTCCTGAAGCGATTTCATAGCTCTGATTGTAACCTCTCAATTGTTCTTTTTTGGGATGTAAAGGGACAGGAATAATCAGATCAACCGATTTCCATTCTTCGATTTTTTTTAGTTCTTGTCCGAATAAGGTTCCCAGCATTTGACCGATTTCTTTATTGCCTTCATACTTTAGTTCATGAACCAAGCGATGAGTCAATCCTTTTCTTGACATTCTTAGAAATGCTGTAGCCATTGCCACATCGGCTCTTCCCCAGAATAGGCGCTCCAACTTATTTTCTCTCAATTGATGTAAAGATGCTCGTGGAAGCATCATTATGCAATGCAAGCAAAGTGCATTTTCAAAATGATGAAGTTGATTTTGACACCCCGCACAATAGCGTGGAAAGAAGAGTTCGAAAATGTCGTTGTGAATGCGTCGCATGAATTTCAGTTTATTCATGCAAATCGAAGAAGAATAATTGGAATAACCTATTCAGGTTTATGCAGAGCCTTTCATTTTTTTAACGGCGTTGGTTGTAGAGTATCCATCGGTTAATGGAATCACCTTTACTTCTCCTCCGTTAGCGCGCACTTCTTTAGAACCTACCATGAATTTTTTTGATGATTCATCAGTCTCGTTCGGATCGTAATCACCACCCTTTACGAGAATGTCGGGCTGCAATTCTTTAATCAATTCTAAGGGAGTATCCTCACCAAAAATGATCGTTGCTGCCACGCTGCGAAGTCCTGCTACCACACGCGCTCGCGCTTGTTCATCGTGGATAGGACGCTCTGGTCCTTTGTTTAAACGACGAACAGAGTTGTCGTCATTAATTCCTACTATGAGTTTATTTCCTAATTGAGAAGACGCTTCTAAATAATCAACATGCCCCACGTGAAGTATATCAAAAACGCCGTTTGTGAAAATCACTTTTTCGCCATTCGATTTCCAAAGGGCGATTTGTTTTTTGAGATCTTCAATGGTTTGAAACACCATGTTTATGCAGTTTTAGGAGCAGGCTTAATCTTGCGTGTTGTAACGATGAAGAAACCCACAGCACCAACCGCGAGTTCAAGAATTGTTTTTCCAACCCAAGAGATCCAGGCGAAAGTCAGACCTACTGCACCAGAATAACCGAGTACTTCGAAACCAATTTTAGACATGAAGTGATATGCGCCGATTCCACCTTGTGTTGGGATCAGCATACCAAGGCTACCTGCAACCATGAAGAACAATGTATCAGCAAGACTCATGTGTTCGGTGATAGGCAAAGCATACATCATGCACTGACTCATAAGCAACCAACATGTCCAAATTCCCAATGAGAGAATGATGAACAAGAATTTTTGACGAAGAAGGAAAATCGAGCGGATACCTTTTCCAATTCCAACAAGAAAATCAGCGATTTTTCCGATGAATTTAATGTGGCTAAGTTTTTTGAGAGCGTATGAAAGCACTACGATTCCCGCAATTCCAAGGAATGCCATAATTGCAAGAGTCTGTCCTTTGCCACCGGGAATAAGGTCGAAAAGACTACCTAGTGCCTCAGCATGAATGAGACTTGTAAGCGAAATCACTAGAATAAGAATCAATACATCGACTACACGCTCTAGGATTACAGTGCCAACGAGTTTGTCAACTGGAATATGTTCTGCGCGATTTAAAAGTCCGCAACGTGCAATTTCACCACTTCGTGGAATGAGGTTGTTCATGCAATAACCGAAAGCGACAGAATGGATGTTGGTCCAGTTATCAGCCTTGTATCCCATAGGTTCTAGGATAATATTCCAGCGCAAACCGCGCAGAATCATTGCGAGGTAACTAATACACATGGATAATGCTATCCACGCCCAATTGGCGTCACCAAGAGAATCGGTGATTTGTTTTGTGTCAACATCCTTCGATGCAAACCAAAGTAGTCCCAAGCCGATGGCAAGGAAGATTACGTATTTGAGGATGTTTTTCATCTAATATTTTAGAGCCTGTTAGTAGCAGTATTTGGAAATACAACCCATGGCTTGAATGTTTTAGCCTCTTCGAAATCGAGAGAAGCATAAGAACAAACAATCACGATATCTCCTACAGCAACGCGTCGCGCAGCGGGTCCATTCAGACAAACTACGCCACTTTCTCTTTCTCCGGTGATGATATACGTTTCGAAGCGTTCACCATTGTTGCAATTCAACACAGTTACTTTTTCACCCTCAATCATGTTCGCAGCTTCCATGAGCAACGGATCAAGAGTAATGCTTCCGATATAATTTAGATCTGCTTCGGTCACCGTGACACGATGGATCTTTGATTTCAAAACTTCTATATGCATGGCGGCGCAAATATAGTTATTTGATTCGGCGCATCC
>JBJOKO010000330.1:0-3517 GCA_046046035.1 Bacteroidota bacterium
CAAGTGAGCGAGATCACTTCTACCTTGATAGATCATGGTATTGCTCATGGCCATAGCGCCTGCGCTAGTTCCTGCAATTACAAGTCCGTCGTGTTTGTAACGATCGATAATAATTTCAAGAAATTTTGTTCCACCAAAAATGGTAGTCAAACGAAGTTGATCTCCTCCAGAAATCATAACGCCATCTGCTTTTGCGATACGTTCTTCGAACTCCGCTTTTTTGGCATCTTCCCGATTGCGGATGTTCATCACATCCACATTGGTACAACCAATTTTAGAAAACGCTGTCATGTAATTTTCTGCTACTTCGAGCGGAATACTGCTAGCAGTAGTAATTACTTCGATGCGTGCATTTGCCCCCCCCATTTCTTGAACTACTCTCTTGAGTATTCCAAGTTCGAAAAAGTGAAGATTACCGTGTTGATTGTAATATCCTTCACTTTCCGTTCCCTTGTCTTCAGCACCACCGATGGCGATCAGACGTCCTGTTGGATTTTCCAAAATGCTTTATTTATTGATTATCGCGACAAAAATAGACTACCCAGTCATTCTCATAACCAGAAGATTTGAGAGAAAATGATTATTTTTCAACGTGCTTTCGTCGAACCAATCAAAGTTTTCTTGATGTTTGTTATAAAGTGATCGCAAAAACCTTGACCAATTATGAAGATATTAGACATTAAAGTGATGAAGGGCCCGAACTATTGGTCCATCCGTAGACATAAGGTTATCCAAATGAAATTGGATCTTGAAGACCTCGAGCAAAAGCCTACAAATAAAATTCCCGGATTTGGAGAAAGATTGCAAGCCTTGTTGCCAACAATGCACGGACACCGCTGCTCTGTAGGCGAACCCGGAGGATTTTTCTCTCGTGTTGCCGACGGCACATGGATGGGACATGTCATCGAGCACATCGCTCTAGAAATTCAAACATTGGCAGGAATGCAGTGTGGTTTCGGACGCACTCGTGAGACTTCAAAGTCTGGTGTTTACAATGTCGTGTTTAGCTACATGGAGGAAAAAGCAGGTATTTATGCCGCTCGCGCTTCCGTGAAAATTGCACAAGCACTCATTGAAGGAACAGAGTATGATCTTGCTACAGACATTCAAACACTTCGCGAAATTCGTGAAGAAGAACGTCTTGGTCCATCGACGGGCTGTATCGTGGAAGAAGCTGTTTCACGCGGTATTCCTTATATCCGACTTAATCGTCATTCACTTGTACAACTTGGTTATGGTGTAAATCAAAGACGTATTAGAGCTACGATTGCAAGCACTACTGGTAGTATAGCTGTTGATATCGCTTGCGATAAAGAAGAAACTAAAAACCTACTTGGAGCAGCGGAAATACCAGTTCCAAAAGGACGTATTGTATACAGCGAAGAAGGACTTCGTGATGCGATTGATAGCATCAAATATCCAATCGTAACGAAGCCAGTAGACGGCAATCACGGAAAAGGAGCGACAACCAATATTACAGATTGGGAAGGCGCGATGATTGGATTACAAGCTGCAAAAAAATATGGTCGCGGTGTAATCGTAGAGCGATTCATTACTGGTAAAGACCATCGTGTGCTTGTGGTGAACTATAAATTTGTTGCAGCAGCTATTCGCAAACCAGCAGCTGTAATGGGAGATGGCAAGCATACCATTCAAGAACTAATAGATATTACCAACCTCGACCCACGTCGTGGATACGGTCACGAAAAAGTATTGACTCAGATTAGCGTTGATGATTTCCTAATGGAAATGCTAACTCGAGAAGGACTAACACTTGATAGTGTTCCTGAAAATGGCAGAGAGGTTTTCCTTAAACCTACTGCTAACTTGAGCACGGGCGGTACCGCTACGGATGTGACCGATATGGTTCACCCAGACAATATTTTCATGTGTGAGCGTATTGCCCGCATCATTGGACTAGACATCTGTGGTATCGATATCATGGCTCCAGACCTTACTACACCAGTTAAAGAAAATGGTGGCGCCATCTTGGAGGTGAATGCTGCACCTGGATTCAGAATGCACATTGAGCCAACAGAGGGACTTCCACGCAACGTGGCTGAGCCCGTTATCGATATGCTTTATCCGAATGGCGCAAGTGCTCGTATTCCGATTATTGCTGTATCTGGAACCAACGGAAAGACTACAACGACGAGACTTATGGCTCATATCGTGAAATCGATGGGGCATAAAGTTGGATACACTACAACCGATGGAATCTACATTCAGAATCAAATGATGATGAAGGGAGATTGCACGGGACCAGTGAGTACTGAATTTGTTTTGAAAGATCCTACCGTTGATTTTGCTGTATTAGAATGTGCTCGTGGAGGAATTCTCAGAGCTGGTCTAGGTTTCCATAATTGTGATATTGCTATTGTAACTAACATTGCTGAGGATCACTTAGGACTCCAAGACATTGACACATTAGAACAATTGGCTCGCGTGAAAGGTGTTGTGCCCGAGAGTGTATTCCCTGAAGGTTATTCCATCCTTAATGCCGATAACCAATACACTGTTGCAATGGCCAAAAATCTAAAATGCAACATTGCCTATTTCTCTTTGGATGAAAACAACCCAGTGATTCAAGAGCATATCAAGAAAGGCGGACTTGCTGCTATATATGAAAATGGATTTGTTACGATTTGCAAAGGAACATGGAAGATCCGTGTTGACAAAGCAAGCAATATTCCATTGACATATGGTGGTCGCGCAACATTCAACATTTCAAATATTCTTCCTTGTCTATTGGCCGGATTTGTTCGCAATTTCAAGATTGAGGATATGAAGATGGCGTTGGAAACCTTTATTCCAAGCCCAGTTCAGACACCTGGCCGTATGAATATGTTCCATTTCAAAAACTTCACAGTGATGGTTGACTATGCGCACAATGCACATGGATTTATGGCCATTAGTGATTTCCTTTCAAAAGTGGATGCATCTCCGAAAGTAGGTGTAATCGCGGGTGTAGGTGATCGCAGAGATGAAGACATTCAAAATCTTGGAAAGATCGCTGCAGGCATGTTTGATGAAATCATCATACGTCAAGACAAGAACTTGCGCGGAAGAACCGAACAAGAAATTATTGACCTCATGACGGAGGGAATCAGAAGTGTAGGCGCTGATAAAAAGATCACCGTTATTCCAAAGGAATCATTGGCGATTGATCATGCCATTCACAATGCAGTACCGGGATCATTCATTACTATTTGTAGCGATGTGATTCCTGATGCATTAGATCAGATCATGAAATTCAAAGAAGAGGAGAATATTGGAGTTCGAGAAATCTAATTATTCTGCGAAATAATCAATAATAGCTCTTTTTATAAGGAGCTCTTGCTCAGGAGGGGATAATGGTGGAAGGTTCTCAATTCTTTTGAAATGAGGCCATGCATCAGCATCCCTTCCTTCGTATTCGTAATATCCGAAAGGCTCAAGCAAGGTGCAAACCGCCACGTGCATAAGTTCTATCTTTTGGTCCTTTTTGTAGGTTTGATAGTCCTTTCCGAGCTCTTGA
>JBJOKO010000331.1:0-3481 GCA_046046035.1 Bacteroidota bacterium
ATAAACCCGACTTCCGTCAAGGCCTAGCTGATTCTTGGCCGAACAGTATCAATGATACCGAAGCGCGTGAACATTGGGGCTGGAAACACAAATACGATCTTAACCTCTTGGTTTCTACTATGATAACCGAGATTGCAAAGAAAAAGAACGTGTCGGTGTAACATCACAACTTCATCTACCGTAGAAAAGGTCAAATCCCGCAAAGGATTCAACCTAACTTTTACGATAATGATGTTTAATACACGCACATTAAGACTATCCTTTCTTTTGGCTACCGCATTAACGGTGGCTTCTCCAGTTTTGGCTGGTGATTGGAATAAGAAGGATGGTTCCGGAATGAAACAAGGCTATTGGGTCGTTACGGCGGATATGCTAGGAGAGCGCGCGTACCCATCAGGTGCTAAAATCGAAGAAGGTCAATATAAAGATGATCGCAGAGAGGGTGTTTGGAAAAAATACTTCCCATCTGGATCACTTCGTTCTGAAATCACATACAGCAACGGAAAACCAAGCGGTTACTACGCTATATACTATACCAACGGAAATCTTGAAGAACAAGGATCTTGGTATGATGAAAAAAACGTTGGCGAATTCAAACGATTCTACGACAACGGAAAACTCCAACATCACTTTTATTTTGATGAAAAAGGAAAGAGATATGGCTTCCAATATTATTTCCATGAAAATGGGAATCCAGCTTTAGTTGTGGACATTAAAAATGGTGTTGAATCTGGGTCTTACAAGCGCTACAACGCTGATGGAACCCTAGCTGAGGAGAAACTCTTCGAAAATGGAAAAGTAAAAGCGGGAACTACCAAAGTATATCAAAGTCCAAAACCTGCTGAAATCAAAGTAGACGCTCACAATCCTAATATTGGTAAAGAAAGCACTACCCCAGTAAAAGAAAAAACCAACGCTGCGTTGCCATTCCAGCAAAATGGATACAACACATTGTACGATGTAAATGGAAATATCACTCAATGTGGTGAATTCAAAAACGGCAAGCTATATAACGGCAAATGTTACCGCTACAATAGCTCGGGAATACTTGTAAAAATTGACCTTTACAGAAAAGGAAAATTCATCGGAACAGGCGCGACAGAAGACGGAAACTAACAACAACGATAAATTTCATGATTAACCGCAGCATATTTCGATGTGCTGCGGTTTTTTTTTGACCAATATTCCCCATCCCTTATTTACTTTGCACCATGGAGCAAAAGCTAACTATTTACAACAGCCTAACTAGAAAGAAAGAAGAATTCGTACCAGCACATGAAGGACATGTGGGAATGTATGTCTGCGGACCTACCGTCTACAGCGATGTGCATTTGGGCAACGTACGTTCTTTCTTGACATTTGATATCGTATTCAGATATCTTCAATTCATCGGCTATAAAGTGCGCTACGTTCGAAACATCACCGACGTTGGTCATCTTGTAGGCGACGGTGATGAAGGCGAAGATAAAATCGCTAAAAAAGCACGACTCGACAACCTCGAACCAATGGAGGTCGTGCAGAAATACACCAATGGATTTCATGATGTAATGCGTTTGTTCAACATCCTAAATCCATCCATCGAACCAACCGCCACCGGACATATCATAGAACAAATTGAAATGATTCAACAAATCATTGCCAATGGCTATGGCTACGAGAGCAACGGTTCTGTGTATTTTGACGTAAGAAAATTCAACGAAAAATATCCTTACGGAAAACTATCCGGTCGTGTCATTGACGAACTTCTCACCAATACACGCGACTTGGATGGTCAAGAAGAAAAGCGCGATCCACTTGATTTCGCAATTTGGAAAAAAGCTGAACCACAACACTTGATGCAGTGGAACAGTCCATGGGGAAGCGGTTTCCCAGGATGGCATCTTGAATGTTCAGTAATGAGCACCAAATATCTTGGAACCACTTTCGATATTCACGGCGGTGGAATGGACCTAAAATTCCCTCATCACGAATGCGAAATCGCACAAAACGTTGGTGCATGTGGTCATGAACCTGTACGCTATTGGATGCATGGAAACATGCTTACAGTAAATGGTCGTAAAATGGCCAAAAGCGAAGGAAATGGCTTTACTCCTGAAGAACTTCTAACAGGAAATCACAAACTCCTTGAAAAAGGATATAGTCCGATGACCGTTCGCTTCTTCATGCTTCAATGTCATTACACCTCCACCCTCGACTTCAGCAATGAAGCTTTGCAAGCGGCGGAGCGCGCTTATAAGCGCATGACTTCTGCCATGAAGACAGCCAAAGAATTGGTACAATCAGCTACTAGTGATGAAAATATCACTGCATGGACGCAACTATGCTACGATGCTATGAATGATGACTTCAATACTCCAATTCTGATTTCACATCTATTTGAAGGTGTTCGTATCATCAACACAGCAAAAGAAGGAAAACTCAAATTGACAGCAGAAGATATCGCACTGCTGAACAAAACATTTAATAGTTTCTTCTTTGATGTTTGCGGATTGAGTGTAGAAGACAACAGTTCAAATAATGAAGTAACAGGTCAACTTATGGATTTCATTCTTGAAATGAGAACAGAAGCAAAAGCGAATAAAGATTTTGCTAAATCTGATTTGATTCGTGATAGACTTGCTCAAATGAATATTCAGATTAAAGACTCGAAAGAAGGAACTTCTTGGTCAATCAACGATTAATAAAATGACACTTTTCACCCTGAGAAAAAGCGCAACGTTATTCATTTCAGCAGCGCTAATCATAGTTTCTTGTAATAGCTGCAGCACCGATGGACCGGTTACTCCAGACACACCTCAACCAACAGGTGGGCCTGCCGTTTCGGTTCCCGCGTTCAATGCGGATAGTGCATTTGCCTTTGTAAAAACTCAGGTAGAATTTGGCCCACGCGTTCCTACCACAGCAGAACACAAAGCCTGTGGAGATTGGATGGTGGCTAAACTAAAATCATACGGTGCAAATGTGATTGAACAAACTGGCAACGTAACCACTTTCGACGGAAAGACATTTCCTTTGAGAAATATTATTGGTGAATTCAACCCTTCTGCAAAAAAGAGAATTGTGCTCGCTGCACATTGGGATACACGTCCTTTTGCAGACAAAGACCCAGATAAAAGTCTTTGGAAAAAACCAATAGATGGTGCTAACGACGGTGGATCCGGCGTTGGTGTATTATTAGAAATTGCACGTTTAATTTCTGTACAAGCACCCAAAATGGGAATCGATATCGTTTTCTTCGATGCAGAAGATTATGGTGTTCCCGAATTCAATAATTCAGATGAATCTTCTGATGCATTTACTTGGTGTCTTGGTTCACAATACTGGATGCGTAATCCGCACAAAGCAGGATATACCGCAGAATGTGGTATTCTCCTCGATATGGTAGGAGCAGATGGTGCCATTTTCAATAAAGAAGGAAAATCAATGGAACGCGCTATGAGCACCGTTGCTCAAGTTTGGAACATAGCCGCAAAATTTGGTT
>JBJOKO010000332.1:0-3480 GCA_046046035.1 Bacteroidota bacterium
ATACGCGCTATTTCCAGGCCGTGCCTCATCAGGATTGAGCTTCATTTGGTTCGGCGGTGTACTAATTCAATACGTTCTTAGCAATGGTTTTCAGTCCAAGAAAAGTGGATGGCTTGCCATTATATTTCTCCTATTAACAGCAGTGCAATACGAGATTAACCAACAACTTTCTATAGTCTTCTGTGCCTTGTTCTTTTCGGCAACAATAATGCACTTTCAACAACAAGAAAATGAAACCTGGAAAAGATTTTTTAGTCTTTTCAAATGGCCAGGAAATTATAGTTTCACACTTTATAGCATTCACTACCCTATTTTACTATTTACCTTAGCCATCGTAAAAGACCCTATTGTCAATAGCATAATTGTGATAGTTCTATCTAATCTTTTCAGTTTTCTTTTTTTCCATCTTTTTGAAAATCGTTACAAACGATTTGCGACATTGATTAAGGAAAAAACTAAATAATAAGTTAATCCCTTGAACCCGCTTTCGAACGAGGTGTACAGAAATTTGAGGCCCGACTTTTGGGTTGCAACCGAAAATAAATGATGAATATGAAGTATGTATTTTTGTTTTTTGTCACCGCTTTCTGCGCACTGACAACTACTGCTCAGAACAGTAAACTCATTTCCCCTAAAATCACTGATGTGACTGTATTTATGTACGGCGCTCAGATTACTCACCAAGGTGACATCAGTCTTAAGGCTGGTGAAAACGTGTTTCGAGTAACAGACCTCCCTCTCTACATGGATCCTAATTCCATTCAAGTAGAAGGAAATTCAAATTACACGATTGTCTCAGTTCGTCATCAAGTGAACTATTTGCTAGACGCAAGCACTAATCCTCGCGTAAAGGCCATCCAAGATAGTTTGGAAGATGTCCAATTCAAACAAAAGGAAGTACAAAGTCTTCGCAATGTGATGAATCAAGAACGTGCATTATTAGAAAGTAATCGATCAATCAAAGGTGATAATTCAGTGATCGCTGCTGAAGATCTTGCGGAAATGGCGGACTTCTATCGCGAGCGTTTCAAACAAATCGAATACAAACTTTTGGAACTTGGCGAACAAGAAAAAGAAAACAACCTGCTTATTTCAAAATTGCAAACAAGTTTGAATATGATGAATGCGCGCAGAGGCCAAAACCCAAGCGAAGTGCTCATTACTGTTCAAGCTCAGAAAGAAGTAAAATCAGGAATTCGCTTTACCTATTTTGCACAAAACGCTGGATGGGTTCCTGTATATGACTTGCGTGCGGATGATATCAATTCTCCAATTCAATTTTCTTACCGTGCGAAAGTGATGCAAAGCACAGGCACAGACTGGGAAGATGTGAATTTGACTATTTCTACTGGTAATCCAAACATTGGCGGTCAAGCTCCAATGCTTACTCCATGGTATGTAAACATCTACGAGCCTATTCTAATGGAAAGCAGAAACTCTAGATATAAAGAGGCAAGCGTAGCTTATGAAATGAATGCAACTCCTTCCGTGGCTGCAGGTACTTACAATTGGGATGCTGACAAAATGGAAGATGTGACCACAATGGCCAATTACACCACTATTCAAACAAATACTGTAAGCACAGAATTCAAAATCTCGATGCCTTATGATGTTCCTAGTGATAATCAGCAATACGATGTGTTGATGCAACAAGAGACTGTAACTGCGAAATACAATTATGTAACGATTCCAAAATTGGACAATGACGCATTCTTACGCGCGCAATTGACCGATTGGATGCAATACAGCTTGCTTCCTGGAGAAAGCAATATCTATTTCAGAGGAACATTCGTTGGTAAAGGATACATTGATCCAGCGCTAGCAAATGATACACTAACTATTTCATTGGGTCGTGACAGAGCTATTAGCATTAAGCGCGATCAAATCAAAGACTTCTGCAAAACCTCTACTTTAGGTTCTAAGCAGAAGACTACAAAAGCATATGAAATCACAGTGACAAACACCAAGAAACAAGCGATTGAATTGGTGATAGAAGATCAAGTTCCTATTTCTCAAAACGGAGATATTGAAGTTGAAATCGAAGAAATTTCTGGCGGTACTTATGACGCCACAACTGGAAAAATCACATGGACTCTAACGGTAGAACCGGGAGCAACAGTGAAGAAACAATTACGTTTCAACGCGAAATATCCTAAGAAGAAATATATAAGTGGTCTCTAATCCTCTGGACTAGAGCCAATGACCGAAGACATTTTTCTTCGTGTTGAGATAAAATTCATTTTCCGAATGGCGAGGAGTGGTTAGAGCAATGCGCTCTACCACTTCGATGCCTGAGGAAGTAAGTACATCGAATTTATCAGGATTATTGGTGAGGACTCTCACCTTTTTTATTTTCAAGGAATTCAAAATTTCTACTGCTGGAGTGAAATCTCTTTCATCAGCATGGAAACCTAAAGCCACATTGGCCTCGGCTGTATCCATTCCCTCATCTTGAAGGTTGTATGCTTTTAGCTTATTTACAAGACCAATTCCGCGACCTTCCTGTCTCAAGTATACAATTACGCCACCTTGCTCAGAAACATGCTTCATTGCAGCGTGTAATTGATCTCCGCAATCACAGCGACGTGATCCGAAAACATCACCAGTTAGACACTCGCTATGAATGCGAATATCCACTACTCTTTCGAAATTGGTTTTATCTGAAATAAGCGCCAGATGAGGCATTTCAGGGCGCCCACTATCAAATGCTACTATTTTATAGTTCCCACTTTCCGATGGCAAATTTGCCCTTACCAATTCATTTCCACCCGCTGCATTCATGGTGCAAATATACTGCATCGGCTGTTTGCTGTTGGCTATTGGCTGTTGGCAGTAAGCTATAGGCTGTAAGCTATAGGCTTTAAGGAGTAGGTAGTAGGTAATTTGTAACCAGTATCCATTAACCAGTAACCAGTTAGTCTTCGTCTTTTACTATTAGGGATAATAATCCAGCGAAGATCATGGTGGCGCCGCCTAGAGTGATGATGTTCATTGTATTTCCATTAAACATGTGAATCACCAAATATCCGAGGATAGTGGCTGCCACGATTTGTGGTATTACGATAAAGAAGTTGAACACGCCCATAAAGAAGCCCATTTTTTCAGCTGGCAAAGAACCCGCGAGCATAGCGTAAGGCATAGATAGAATACTTGCCCATGCAATACCTACTAGTCCCATAGAAACAGCAATCATTGCCGGGTCATGCACAAAACGCAGTGAAATCAAACCTATACCGCCTGTAACAAGACAAATCATATGTGTCTTCTTTCTATTTGTATATCGTGCTATTACAGGAATAAGAAAAGCAAATAGTGCGGCAACTCCATTTCGTATAGATGAACACACACCTAACCAGTCAGCACCGTCATTGTATTGGGTTTGAACTCTTATTAATTCTTGTTTTTCCGTTTCGCTTAGAGCGGGACTTTCTGAATAGTAATTTGCCAAATTGATTGATACAGCAATGTCCTCTTTTCCTT
>JBJOKO010000333.1:0-3471 GCA_046046035.1 Bacteroidota bacterium
CGCGTTTATCACCATCTTGGCGAATAATTAAGATGTTTTCACGCTTGCCGTTAATTGTTAAATCCCCAGCCATTCCGAGGGCTTGAAGTACATTGATTTCGTGGTAAGGAATATTGTAGGTGCCAGGTCTGTTTACCTCTCCTAATACGCTTATGCGGTAGTTGAGACATCGAATGCTTACAATGGCATCTTGTAGATAATCTTTCAGTTTTAATTCAATACTCGCCTTGAGTTCATTGAAAGTAAGACCTGCTGCATGAACAGTTCCGATTTGTGGCATCACAATATCACCATTGGTATCTACGAGATATCCGTTGAGAGCTGTGGCATCGGATCCAATTGTACTTCCATTTTGTCTGGGCGTTGCAAAATTGGGAGCGTTGTAGATCATAGTCGCGTTGAGATCTAAACTACTGACATAGATGTAGAGTTGATCGCCGTTTTGAATTTTAGGATCCACGTTGGCTTGATCTACGCGCACGGAGGTGTCTTGAATGTTGTTCATGTAATAAATCTTCTCAGGATTTATGCATGATACAAGCAGCACCATTGAAAGGAAATAGATAGTAAATTTCAAGAGTAGCGGTTTTTGACAAATATAATCAAATCCCCAAGTTTTGCGGGGGCTTTGGTCATAAGATGCTACTCCACAGTAAGAGAGGTAAAATAGGTTTCAATTTTAGTAGCCTCGTCGGGAATCGAACCCGAATCTAGAGTTTAGGAAACTCCTATTCTATCCGTTGAACTACGAAGCCAAAATGTATGTCGCCCCGAATCTAAAGTTTAGTCTCGCTTCTAGCGAGATATCCGTTGAACTACGAAGCCAATGGGGCAAAGATAAACGAGTGGAATTATAAATTCAGACTATTTGAGTATTCTTAGAAGTTCAGTCTTTAATAATGGAAGATGCCTTATGACGATGGCATACACTTCAGCATTATCTATACTGTCGTAACCATGTATTAACTTATTTCGAGTATTAACGATTCTTCTTGAATTAGTAATTTCAATTTGAGGATCTATGTCTAATGCCTTTTTTATGGCTTCACCAATAATTTCGAGATTTCGCTCGGTGGCGTCTTGCAGCATGTCATTCGATTCATAATAAACGAAACTCTCGCATTTGGAAAAATACGTTTCAATCTGTTCCAAAGCAGAAAGTGCATCAAACAAGAATTTCTTCAATTCATTTTCCATAAATCAGTAATTGATTCTGTTTGATTGAAGAAAGAAAATAAGGGTTTTTTATAGCACTAGCAGATACTACATCGACTGGTCTGTGAAGTATGTCTTCGAGTTTTTCTTGAATCACCCCTAATGATTCTCCCTTTTCTAAAGGGTCACAATCACTGTAAAATTCGAGTAGAATATCGACGTCGCTGTTTTCATTGAAATTGTTTGAAGCAACTGATCCAAATAAATAGGCACGAGAAACACGATGCTGACGAAGTTCATTCAGCATTTTCTCTAGATTTTGCTCAATTAATTGAGGTAACGCCATAATACG
Source organism: Bacteroidota bacterium (assembly GCA_046046035.1). GTDB lineage: Bacteria > Bacteroidota > Bacteroidia > Flavobacteriales_D > Sanyastnellaceae > JAIXWP01. The sequence continues at coordinate 1,508 of JBJOKO010000333.1, forward strand.
AAAGTACAAAAAAAATGGCGTTTTCTATTTCTGCTGCAGAATCGCTTTGTTGACCTAATATTGCAACTTGAATACTATTTCCAAAAGCATTCCCCTGCATTACGAAACTCACCTCACAGGTGAGGAAAATTCTGAATGGATACTGTTTGTCCATGGTGCTGGCGGCAGTACACGTACTTGGCGCAAACAAACTGAAAGCTTCAGCGGAAAGTACAACCTCCTTGTTGTTGATCTACCCGGACACTCCCAATCTTCTGTGGCAACATTGAACCAAATGCACTACGATTTTGAATGGATTGGAAACAAAATTTGGGAAGTAGTTGATCTAATTAATATTTCACGCGTCCATATTGTCGCTGTTTCCCTTGGTAGCATCATCGGAATGCAAATGCATCATAGCAGACCGCATCGAGTGAGTTCTATGGTATTCGCAGGACCAATCGTTGCCCTCAATACAAAGCTTCGAATTTTAGCGAAAACAGGACTTACCCTTGCAAAATTTATTGGATTTCAAAACTTCTATGCAGTTACTGCGAAGCTCACTCTGCCTAGAAAAAACCACAAAAAATCTCGTGAAATTTTTGTGAGAGAGTCGAAATTTATCAGTGATTTTGAATACAAGAAATGGACTGCTATGTATGGCAAAACACTAGATGATACGCTCCTGAAATTATTTCATCACAATCCTCCAGTTAGCCTTTTCATGCTAGTAGGTGCGCAAGATCACCTTTTCCTTCAGCCAGCATTGGCCTACGCTCAGCGTTTTACTAATGTTTCCATTGAAATTATCGATCGTTGCGGTCATCTTGTGAGTCTCGAGAAGGCAGAAATTTTCAATCAGAAATGCTTGCATTTTCTTGATAGTCTAAAGCGTTAGTTGCCTGCATTTTGTCTATTTTTATCGGCGATGAAAACCAAAATATCTATTATCCTTCTGGGGATCATGTTGTCATGCCTAATTGGTGTGGCAAAGAAGATTGACTTTTATATTCCCCCAGTATCCAAAGTTCGTATAGATCCAGCTGATTGGGATTTGCCATACACAAAGCCTTATGCATTTATTGCTCCTATGTTTAAAGGGAATTCCAACAGGATTACAATAAAAAATAGGGAGGATCTTATTACATATACATTCACCTGTATGTATTTGCCGGATGATACTTTGCAGGCTAAATACAGATATACTGATGGAAAACGAAAGACGAAGCTTCAGCCGCCGATCGGAAATTTCGAAGTGTATGAAGGCACTTATTTTGAAACCAAAGACAAGTTGACTTATTTCATTGATAAAACAACGCCCAATTTTGTACTAATCATTTCCGTTGATTTTCCTGTTTCTAATAAGGAAAAACTAGAAAGTGTAAAGAAATTCTTAAGCAAGTTTGAAAAAGTAGACCCTTCTGAAATTGATAGAGTAGTTGGTTATCCTCTAGATAAATCAATACTTGAAGACACCTTGAGGAAAGGCAGAATTGCTATTGATAGAAAAATTAACTCTGGTTCCTATTACTACGACTACAATAAAGAAAGAGAGCGAAAATTGGTAATGGACTATACAACTGGTTTTACATACAAGGAGTATTTCGATGCTAGGATTCGACTTGAACGCAACAATTTTACAGATGATGAAAAGGCACGATACGCTTTTCATCTTTCAGAAGGATTGAAAGGCCTGATGCTTGTGGACTCGATGAGTGAGAATTCTTATAGTTCATCGAGAAATGACAAGAAATTTTTGGATGAATATCTTAAGAGAAGTTTGAAGGATTCAAGCTTTGACTTTAAGTCTGCCGCCGAGATAAAAAGTACGAAGAACGGTTACTGGTGGTTTTTGATGAATGGTGCCGATTTCAGCATTGCTTTTGTAACAACTGATGTCAATGGAAAATTGAAGTTTGAGCATCACGTAGGTGAAACATCTTCTTGGCAACGAAGGGAGCATTTTATTGAGCGTCAGCCCGTTT
>JBJOKO010000334.1:0-3460 GCA_046046035.1 Bacteroidota bacterium
TTATGCAACTGGTTACTTCACTTTCGGTACTGCTCAGGCTGCTGAATATGCTTTCGAAGGATATACACTAGAAATCGGTGTTGCTTCAGTGAAAGAAGAAGTTGCAGCATTTGACTTTTCATTAGGTCAAAGCTCACCAAACCCAGCAAATAACCAAGCGGTAATTCCTTTTGAACTACCACAAAACGATGCAGTTCAATTCTCTGTTTATAACCTAATGGGACAGCAAGTTATTTCTCGCACCATCAGCGGCAAACAAGGAAAGAACTCATACTCACTTGAGACATCTGATTTGAAAAATGGAGTTTATCTCTACACTATTCAAACTGGAGAAAAGAGATTGACTAAAAAGTTGATCGTTCAACATTAATATTATCTTCTAAGATATACGAGGCCTTCCTATGGAGGGCCTCTTTTGTAATATGACTTTTGATATAACCATACTTGGATGCGGAGCTGCCACTCCTACCCTTCGCCACAATCCTTCGGCGCAAATCGTTAATCTACATGATAAACTATTCTTGGTCGATTGTGGAGAAGGCACCCAAATGGCTTTGCGCAAGCAGAAAATCAAAATTCAGCGTATTCAACATATCTTCATCTCTCATCTTCATGGAGATCATTATTTGGGGCTAATTGGCCTTCTGAGCAGTCTTCATCTTTTGGGGAATAAAGGAGAACTCAACTTGTATGGACCTCCAGATTTAAAGCCTCTATTAGATCTTAGCTTTAAAGTATCTGAAACCTACTTAGACTATACAATCAACTTCTTTCCTACCTCCGATAAAGAGAAGCAGCTTCTGTATGAAGACAAAACGCTGGAGGTTTATTCAATTCCTTTAAAGCACAGGATAGAATGTTGTGGCTTTCAATTTCGTGAAAAGCCTAAAGTGCCTAAAGTCAAAAAGGGCGTAATCAATAAATATGATTTACAACCTTCTCAAATCATAGAGCTCAAACACGGCAATGTATTGCATCTAGAAAATGGTGACACAGTAGATCCAGTTGACGCATGCATTCCACCGGATCGAAGTCGAACATATTCTTATTGTTCTGACACGATGTATTGGGAAACATTGGTTCCTCATATTGCTGATACAGATTTACTTTATCACGAAAGCACCTTTCTAGATTCTGAATTAGAGCGGGCAAAACATACATTTCATTCCACAGCCCGCCAAGCAGCCAAGATTGCCCGTATGGCTAATGTGAAAAAACTCGTGCTTGGGCATTTTAGCTCACGCTACCACGAGGAAGATCAATTCCTTGTTGAAGCAAAAGAAGAGTTTGAAAATGTAGAGTTAGCAGACGAAGGCAAGACCTTCTCTGTGGAGTATTAAGCATTCATTCTTTGGCGCTTAATCATGTATTGCAAGAGCACATGATCATAACCTTCATGGATATCTGCCTCAACAAAGTCGATGGCATAAGCACCACACTTTAGCTTCAAATCCGTTTTGAATGCCTCAATGTTTTTGATGTATGTCTCGCGGATATCCCCAGGGTTCACTTTGATTTCTTCACCGCTTTCAAGGTCTGTGAAGGTATAAGGACGATTGTCGTATTCAAAAAGCAATTCCTTAGATCGATCAACAACATGGAATAATACTACTTCATGTTTGTTGTGCTTCAAGTGTTGAAGGGCTGAAAACAATTCGTCTGATTTCGCTGAATTGTCCATCATATCGCTAAATATGATAACCATAGATCGGCGATGCACACTCTCAGCTATTTCATGTATAGTATCAGTAACAAATGACTTTTTCGCTGATGTTCCATTCACTGTTTCCAGTAGTCTTTCCAATTCATTGAAAAGATAGTTTACATGAGAACCGCTGCTACCGGTTTTTGTATTCAGATCAATCTTATCAGAGAAAAAAGAAAGTCCCACAGCGTCTCTTTGGTGCTTGAGCAATTCAATAATTGCAGCGGCTCCATAAATAGAGAATTTCAATTTATTGAGTTCATCCCCTTCTGGAGAAACACCGTTGGGAAAAAACATTGAGGCAGAACAGTCAATCAGAATTTGACAACGAAGATTCGTTTCTTCCTCGTAACGTTTTACAAAATGCTTATCGGTACGCGCAAGCAATTTCCAATCTAGGTGGCGAGTACTTTCACCGCTGTTGTATTGACGATGTTCGGCGAATTCAACAGAAAAACCGTGAAAAGGACTTTTATGCATGCCAGTAATAAAGCCTTCAACAGCTTGTTTAGCGAGCATTTCTAGTCTGCTAATATTCTGTATTTTCCGACGGTCTATATTGATTGGCATAAAACAAAAGTAACGAATTCAGTTCGATTAATCCACTTTAAATGGTATGTGATTTATCTGAACAAAATCTCCTTTCGATACAGGGAACTTGCCTTGATATAAAATGTCATTTACAGGGCGAACTAGGCATTTCCCGTAGGTATATGGAAGAGGATTTCTCTCGCTATTTTTTAAGAAAAGTTTATAGTTTGATGTGGAATCAGAGGCTGCAAAACGAATAGTAACTAGACTGCTATCACCATAAGAAGTAAAAGATTGAGAAAGATGTGTGGTGTAAAGCCATTCCGATTTTTCACCCGATTTCTCAAAGATCATAGCCAATTTTACCTTGTGCAAATCCTTTGCATACACCATAACAGAAGCCTCATACTCAGTATTGGAATCAAGCACACCGGCAGCGAATTCATTCAACACTAAATATTCTTGCAAACCAGCATCATTCTTTTCAAAATTAAATTTTTCAAAGATCAAATGCGCTGAATCGCCCGCCATTCCGCAATCGTAAAGCAAATTTCCCAATCCAATTGAATCACCTTGATGCACTAAATCATTCACTTTTCCATGAAGGATTTCAAAATGATTCATATCCCACAATCTATCTTTTTTCGGAAAATACCAATCGTTCGGATATTCTGAAGTTCTATTGGTTTCGAAAAGGTAGAATGCGGTATTGGGTTGAAGATCGCTGAGAATATTCTTTTTGCCAACTGCAGGTCCGAATAGCGCTAGAATATTTCTTGACTCAGTTAAAGACGCTCTTGGATTAGCTGAAGCAACAAGTGGAATACGTGAAATTAGAGCAAGTGACATTGCTTCCACTCTTGTTGTATCATTAGCATTTACACCGATGAAATCAGATCCAAAATGAAAAAACGGAATAGGAACAATAGCTTGTGCCTGTTTTAATTCTGGATGAGAAAGTGCTTCTTGAACATTCGCTAGTTCCGGATTCTCCAAATAATTTGAATGGCTGCAAACGCGAATTGCGACGCCTTTTTGCGCATGGTATCCTTCGACAATAAAAAGTCCAAAAACGACTAGAGGAAGAATGATTGCAAGGGCTTTGAACTTTGTCTGAAGCATTCTTTGCGTCCATCCATTTAGGATTAAGAACACAAAAGGTATAACAGTGAAATAGAAAACCCATGCGAATCGACCTGGGGCGCGGAACTGTTGCACATAGGT
>JBJOKO010000335.1:0-3459 GCA_046046035.1 Bacteroidota bacterium
TTTTGCTAGTGCTTTTGCCCAAATTCTTCGTGCAACACGGCCTATCACTGCGTATTCAGGATCGACACCATTAGAGAAGAAGAAGCTAAGGTTTGGTCCAAATTCGTTGATGTCCATTCCTCTGCTCAAATAGTATTCTACATAAGTAAAACCATTTGCAAGAGTAAAGGCAAGCTGCGTAATCGGGTTAGCGCCGGCTTCAGCGATATGGTATCCGCTGATTGATACGGAATAGAAATTTCTAACTTTATTGGTAATGAAATACTCTTGCACGTCTCCCATCAAACGAAGAGCAAATTCTGTGGAGAAAATGCAGGTGTTCTGTGCTTGATCTTCCTTTAGAATATCCGCTTGAACGGTACCTCTAACTTGGGCAAGGGTTCGCATTTTGATTTCTTGATAGACAGCTGCATCAAGAATTTCATCTCCTGTAATACCCAATAATAATAGACCTAGACCATCATTACCTGCTGGAAGTTCACCTTGATACGTTGGTCGCGTCAAGCCTTTTGCTTCCCATTTGGCATGTAATTTTTGCTCAACAAGATCAAGCAAATTATTCTCACGAATGTATTTCTCGCATTGCTGATCGATAGCAGCATTCATGAAATAACCCAATAGCATTGGTGCAGGACCATTAATGGTCATCGATACAGATGTTTTTGGATCGCTTAGATCAAAACCGCTGTAAAGCTTTTTAGCGTCATCAAGGCAACAAATCGATACACCAGAATTACCTACTTTACCATAGATATCGGGACGATAAGCAGGGTCGTTTCCATAAAGTGTTACGGAGTCGAAAGCAGTGCTCAAACGTTTTGCAGGCATTGCCAAACTCACGTAGTGGAATCGACGGTTGGTTCTTTCTGGACCACCTTCTCCTGCAAACATTCGAGTTGGATCTTCACCTTCGCGTTTGAATGGGTAGATACCGCTTGTATAAGGGAATTCTCCTGGAACGTTATCTTGTAAAACCCAACCGAGAATATCGCTCCATGAATGATATTTTGGAAGCGAAACTTTCGGGATCATGGTGTGCGAAAGACTTTCAGAATGCGTCTGAATTTTCAAAACTTTATCACGCACTTGGAATTTGTATTCCGCGTCTGTGTATTGTTTTTTCTTGGCTTCCCATGTTTGAATGATTTCCCAATTGTGTGGATCCAAGTCTAATTTGATTCGATCGAAAGATCCTTTGAGAACATTTAAAGTAACCTCTAGATTCTCTTTGTCCTTTGGATTAGAAGCTAGAAGTGATTCGAAGTGAAGAATGCTAGTATTTAAACCATAAAGCTTTTCTGCTACTTCTCTTTGTTTGATTGCCCAATCGTCATAAGCACGAATGGTTTCAGATATTTCAGATAGATATCTAGTTCTATGAGGAGGAATGATGTAGATCTTTTCGCTCATTTCACTTGTAATGTGAAAATTCGATTTAAGATCTGCACCTGTTTTTTCAACGATTTTATCCATCAACTTTTTGTAAAGTTCGTTGGTTCCAGGGTCGTTGAATTGAGAAGCAATTGTGCCAACAACAGGAAGCGAATCATCTTCTGCATCCCAAAGGTTGTGATTTCTACGATATTGCTTTTTAACGTCTCGCAGTGCGTCAAGTGCACCACGTTTATCGAATTTGTTGATGGCAACTACATCTGCAAAGTCGAGCATGTCGATTTTCTCGAGTTGAGTAGCTGCACCAAATTCAGGTGTCATTAGATACAAGGCCACATCACTGTGGTCCATGATTTCGGTATCGCTTTGTCCGATACCCGAAGTTTCAAGAATGATAAGGTCGAATTTAGCTGCTTTCAGAATCATTACTGCTTCTGATACGTGCTTGCTGAGGGCAAGATTGGATTGACGTGTCGCAAGAGAGCGCATGTAAACGCGGTCATTTTTGATAGCATTCATTCGAATGCGGTCTCCAAGCAATGCTCCTCCAGTTTTGCGTTTTGAAGGATCGACACTTATTATACCAATGTTTTTGTCCGGGAAATCAAGAAGGAATCTTCTAACAAGTTCATCTACCATGGATGATTTACCTGCTCCGCCTGTACCGGTGATTCCGAGCACAGGAACTTTTGATTGCTTTGCTTGCTCCTCAATTTTAGCGAGTTCCATTCGATGAGAATCAGGGAAATTCTCTGCAGCGCTTATAAGACGAGCAATTGAGCCATGATCCTTAACTGAAAGATGAGCGAGTTCGCCATTTAGTTTTTCTCCTACAGAATAATCAGACTTGTTTACTAAATCATTGATCATTCCTTGCAATCCCATTGATCTTCCATCATCTGGATGATAAATGCGAGTAATTCCGTATTTCTGTAATTCTTCAATTTCTTCAGGCAAAATAGTACCGCCACCACCGCCGAAAATGCGGATATGGCCGGCGCCTTTTTCCTTTAACAGATCATGCATGTACTTAAAATACTCCACGTGACCACCTTGGTAGCTGGTCATAGCGATAGCTTGGGCATCTTCTTGTATTGCGCAGTTGACCACTTCTTCTGCAGAGCGGTCATGACCCAAATGGATCACTTCGCATCCAGTGGATTGGATGATACGGCGCATGATATTGATTGCGGCATCGTGGCCGTCGAATAATGAAGCCGCGGTTACAACGCGTACTTTATTTTGTGGAATGTAGGGAGTCTGTATCTGCATGATTGTTTATTGAATCACCAGGCCAAAGTTAGAGCCTTTATTGGATAAACAAATTCGAGTTATTGTACTGTTTATGAGAGATATCAAAAAAAAGTCCCACCGAAGTGAGACTTTAAATTCTTATTTCTGAAAGCTTTCAATCCATTCTTGCATTTTCTCTGGGTCATTCATTGTATCCCAACCAATAGTAGAAATCATATAGATAGCCAAGAGAACCATTAGAGCGCTGAAAATTGTGCCGATAATTGCACAAATGCGACCTGCGTTCAAGTTGCTCAATGACTTTTCTGTATAGGCATCTTTGTCTGAGTTATACAGGTTTATTGCCTTACCATAAAGCACTAAGGCAATAATACCAAGAACAAGTCCAACTAGTCCATTAACACAGCAACAGCAAGGAATTGATAGAATTCCAAGGACAAGAATTGCGGTAGAATTGGGAATTGGGATTTGAGGTTGAATGTTTTGTTCTAATGTTTCCATATTTCTAGGGTTAGTGAGATTGCATATATAGTGTGAATTTTAAAATGTAGCACACAAAATTTGTTTCAAGGTGTCGCTTTTAAGGATAGACGGTAAAAGCTGAGCCATTTGCCAACTTGACTATATAGTTGACGACGATAATAGTAGAGGAAATAATAAAAAGTACCGTGATTATTTTGGCTCCATGCTTAAATTGAAATTTGAGATGGAGCATTAGGAAGATCAACATGAAGAGTATTGGAAGAGCAGATGGATTCATTTGTAAACTTCCTTGAAGATCACCTTCAAGTAATTTAATGATTGCTCGTTGCA
>JBJOKO010000336.1:0-3426 GCA_046046035.1 Bacteroidota bacterium
ACGGGTTTAGTTTTGTTTCTATTCTATTTATAAATTCATTAACTCGGTTCACCACAATGGTGTCGTTGTTATGTCTTAGTAGTTGTTCGTAATGCTTCTTAGCATCCACCAATAATCCCAAGGATTCTTCAGTCTGAGCCGAAAAGAGCAACGCAAAATTATTGGTTGAATCTATTTCGATTCCCTTTCTGAAGTCAGCTAGGGCTTTTGTAGTGTCTTGCATTCCTGCATATAGGCCGCCGCGATCAATATACGCTGCGATATAAGTAGGATCAATCGCTATTACTGTATTGAATCTAGCTAAAGCTTTATCCAATTGTTGCGATTTTACTGCAAATACACCCAACCAATACTGTGCATCGATATTCGTAGAGTCCTTTGAAACTAAATCTCTCAAAATGGTAATCCCTTCCATTGGGTTGGGACCATTCACTAAATCAATTGCTTGAGCTAGTCTTAGAGAATCAGCATCCATTGGCTTATTTACTTTCTCAAGTACAGAAGCTGGCTGTTTTGGTAATACTAAAAAAAGAACGAGGAGCCCAAGGCTCAATGATAAAAGAACTATGAGACCAGTCTTCTTAGACATGCTCAGCCACTTTCACTTTTTCTTTCACAGAATCTACAAACTCCTTAGCAGGTTTGAATGCAGGTACATAGTGAGCAGGGATAGTAACACTTGTTTTAGCCAAGATGTTTCTTCCAAGTTTCTCAGCACGCTTCTTCACAATGAAGCTACCAAAACCACGTAGGTAAACGTTTTCACCGTTTTCCATAGAGTTTTTTACAGTAGTCATAAATCCTTCAACAATTGCCAGCACGTCTTCTTTGCTGATTCCAGTTTTGTTGGAGATGTCTGTCACGATATCTGCCTTCGTCATCTTTCCTTAGGTTTTTATTGAGTATTAATGAATATTCGCTATTAATTTGGGGGCGCAAATATAGTGAGGTTCACCCAATTTCAATGCGTTGTTTTTCCGAGTGTTAGCTTTTTTTTATCTTTTCTATGAATTTTAGCAAGAATCTTATCAACTGGTACGCCCAAAACAAGCGCAACCTGCCTTGGAGACAAACCACTGATCCTTATAAGATTTGGCTGTCTGAAATCATACTCCAACAGACCCGGGTGGATCAAGGAATGTCATACTACCACAAATTTGTTGACCATTACCCAACAGTGAATGATCTTGCTGACGCTCCAGAAGATGATGTTCTCCGCAACTGGCAGGGCTTAGGGTATTACAGCAGGGCTAGAAATCTACATACCTCGGCAAAATTGATTCGCGATTCATATAAAGGTCAATTTCCTGATACTTATGAGGATATTTTGAATTTAAAGGGAGTTGGTGCCTACACCGCCGCTGCCATCTCATCCTTTTCCTATGGTTTACCAAAACCTGTGGTTGACGGTAACGTTATGCGAGTATTATCTCGAGTTTTTGGTGTTACAGATCCAATTGATTCCAAAGAAGGCATTTCTAAAATCAATGAAATAGCATTAGAATTAATAGAAATCAAAGACCCAGCTACCTACAACCAAGCAATAATGGAGTTCGGAGCGATTCAGTGTACTCCTAAGAAACCAAATTGTGTTAGTTGTCCTTTTAAAGCTGAGTGCTATGCGTTGAAAAACAATCTTATTGATACTCTTCCTATCAAGAAGGGGAAAACCAAGGTTTCCCAAGTGTTTCTCAACTATGCGCTGATTGAATTTGAGGATAGCTTTTATTTCAAAAAAAGGAATGATTCAGGCATCTGGAAAGGGTTGTATGACTTTCCTTTAATTGAATCATCGGAAAGGATGGCGGATGACGTCGTGATTGAGCAACTTTTCACTGAGCTAGAATTGCCAAAAGGAAGTGTTTTTGAGAAAAAGTCTTCTGAAATTACTCATTTACTATCCCATCGACGCCTTTCTGTATGTTTTTATCATATAAGTCTCAAGAATAAATGGAATAAAGCCCCAAAAGGTGTTTTTCCAATGAATTTTGAAGAATGCAGCAAAAAGGGACTGCCAAGAGTTATCGAAAAGTATTTAAAAGATATTAACTGGTATGAATAAGTTGAATATCATATAAACCGCGTCACCCTTAGGGAAAGTGGTATATTTGCCATGTTCAATTATTAATTAACCAGTTAATACCAAAAACAATGGCTAGTGTAAACAAAGTGATCCTTATCGGAAATCTCGGTGCGGATCCAGAAATTAAAACTTTCGACAATGGTGGTCAAATTGCAAAATTTGCCATCGCAACAACTGAACGCTGGAAAGACAAAAATTCTGGCGAACAGAAAGAACTAACAGATTGGCACAACATCGTGGTGCGCGTTCCTGGTCTTATCAAGGTAACTCAAGATTATCTTAAGAAAGGAATGAGCGTATACGTGGAAGGTCGCCTTCGTAATCGTCAATACGAAGTAAGTGGTGAAAAGAAATACATCACTGAAGTTCATATTGAAGAACTCACTATTCTTACTCCTAAGAGTACAAACGGAGCAAGCGCTGCACCTCAATCTCAATCACAATCGGCTCCAACGCCTGTGAGCACTTCAGCTCCAGTTGGTGCACCAGTTGAAGACGACCTTCCTTTCTAAGGATTAGTCGTAACATGTTGAACTAAAACAAATATTTTGGAAACTACCGGAACAGTTTTTCTGGACGTAATAATATTAAGTTTTCTCAGCAGCGCAGGCCCATTGGTGCTTGTGCTGTTGCTGTTATTGTGCAGTGCCATGATTAGCGGAAGCGAGGTGGCACTTTTTTCTATTACTCCCGCACAAAAAGCAGAACTAAAGGAATCAAAGGATAAAAGCAGTCAGACTATCATCGAATTGCTTGAAAAGCCTGACAAGGAAACTGGTCCTAAGCGTTTGCTCGCAACCATTCTTATCGCCAACAATGCTGTGAACATAGCCATTGTTTTAGTAGCTACTCAGTTGGCGGCTGCATGGTTTCCTGCAGAGCAATATCCCGCTTGGATGAAAACCCTTATCGATGTGGTGGCAATCACATTTATCCTTGTTCTTTTTGGAGAAGTTATCCCGAAGGTGTATGCCACGGGAAACAATCTGAAAAGCGCACGATTCATGGCTTTTCCACTTGTTATCATTCAAAGAATATTTGCACCTCTCACACTTTTCTTGATGAAGACAAGCAGTATTCTTGAAAATAGATTGAAAGCAAAAACATCGAGTAATATCACGGTCGATCAATTGGGGCATGCACTCGAACTTACCCAAGACGATAATCTTTCAAGTGAAGAGAATAAAATTCTTGAAGGAATTGTCACTTTTGGAGCAAAGGAAGTTGGTCAAGTTATGACGCCAAGAACAAGCATCGTCGCTCTTTGGGAGGATGATTCCTATGAAGAAGTCCTTGCTACTGTCCTTGACAAAGGCTATAGTCGCATGCCTGTTTTTAAAGAC
>JBJOKO010000337.1:0-3418 GCA_046046035.1 Bacteroidota bacterium
AGAATTAGAACTTAAATCAAAACAATCATCTGACATTAGTCCTGTCACTGGCAAACCAACAGTAGTTGTTGATGGGTCCAGATTTCCTGAGAAAGTAAATCCATAAACGCTGTACTCACCAGCACCTACCATATCGAAATCGAATTGTGCCACTTCACTAAGAGCAACGATATTTCCATCTGCATCTACAATCACATACCAGTAATTTGTGGCCGGTAAAGTAGAATCATATGAAAATAAAATCGGGTCTTCGTCTGTATTTGTGCATGTTGTGAACGATGTCAAAGCATCTGTACCTGCCACAGTTCCTGCTACACACAGAGGTGCAGCTGAAGCGTTGAAAGCACCTGGTGTTGGGTCTTGAGCCACGTAGACAGAGCTATTGAAAGCGTCGCCACCATCAGGAATACGAGAAATAGAATGAGCCGTTTGATTCATGTTTGCACCCTCATCCACTTGTGGTTGACCTGGGGTAAATGCATCAAGAAGCCCAGTATCGTCTGGATCAGATGTTCCATAAACAACAGCGTCTACCAAATTTGCTGAAGATACCGGCGTATCAATAGGCCAAGAAGCAGCATCACCCACATAGATGACAATTGCATCGGCACCATTTTGAAGAGAGTTACCCCCGAATTCAATTTGTACGCCATTTACACCAGCATTACCCAAAACGAAAAGTCCATTGGCGTCGGTACTGAAACCATCCAAATCATAGGCAGCGTATGACAAATCGCTTGAACCATTAAAACAAACAACCACAAGTCCATCAAGGGATGTGTTTGGTTCGCCTATTAGTTCAATAAATTCAGCAGCATCAGTGCCTACTTGATCACAGTCGACTTCGTTGATTACAACTTGAGCATTTACTTGAGTAGAAATCAAGATTGCCAATAGGAGTAGAATTCTCTTCATTTTAGAAATATTAGACGGCAAAAATAGCTATTCACGCTTAGGATTCAAGAGATATATGTGATTGATTTTCCTTATCATTGCATTACGCTATTATCAACCTTAACTCATATGACCAAACATCTACTTAACATTCTTGCGTTTTGTGGCATTGTATTCACGAGCGCAGCTCAATGCCCTACATGTTCGCCTGATTTCTCTTGTGTAAGTGCAGATGGCTTTCCGACAGTTTGTCCAGCAGAACTTCCAGCCGGTCAAGCCGGAGAGTATTATGAGCAGGTTTTGACTTTCTATTTGCCTACGGATATCACTGATCCTTCATCAGGAATAGAGGCAACACTCCTACAGATTACTATTACCTCAGTGACTGGGCTGCCTTTCGGTACCACATATACGATGAATAATCCTGACGGTATTTACTATCCAGCGCAAGGAGAAAACTATGGTTGTGCTACCATTTGTGGAACACCATTGCTTCCAGGAGTTTATGATGTGCTAATTAATGTCGCTGCCATTGCTGAAGCCTTTGGTTTTGAGGTAAACCAAAACGAGAGTTTTACTTACACCCTGATAATCGAACCTGGTGATGTTGCTACCGGAAGCTTTACTGCTGATAACATTGCGGGCTGTGGTAACCTTGATGTTTCCTTGAACGCATTAATTGCAGGAACTTCCAATCAAGTAACAACTTATGCTTGGGATCTTGGAAATGGCTCAACAAGCGACTTGGCTAACCCGATGGCTTCTTTTACTGGACCAGGCACCTATACCGTGTCTTTAACGACGACTATTTCAGATTACTTTTTGAATAATGTCACCCTCGATAATATCAACGGCAATGGCGAGGGCGATGTTGATGAATTTTTCAGTGGACCAGCGGATCCATTTTTCATTCTTCAAGATGCCAACGGAAATGCGGTTTACACCTCCAGCACAGTCGATAATTCCACGAGTGCTTCTTGGACAAATCTGAATATTCCGCTTACAAATCCACCTTACACGATAGTATTCTGGGATGAGGATGATGTATCAGCGGACGATAATTTAGGAAGCGATGAAATCGCTGTTCAAGTAGGAACTGTCAATTTCTCAAGCGGAGATGGTACTGTAGGAAATGTTGAAATCATCTTGGTGGAATCGACTAGTATAACAGACGCTACGGAAATAACTGTTTTCGGCGTTCCAAATGGAGAAACTTCGGTAGCTGGAAATATTATCTCTGCAAACGACCCTTCGGCCACAGAATATGTTTGGGGTTTCAATGGATTCCCAATAGAGGGTGAAACAGGTTCTTCTCTTACCATGACTGGCGGAGGACTTTACCAATGCGAAATGACAAACGAATTTGGTTGCTCAGCATTTTCTGACCCCTACTTATACTGCCCAACATTCACACCGCAATATGACCCCATTGCACTTGAAATTTACGTGGATGACATCTACACTTCTTATCAGTGGTATTACAATGGTCTCGAAGTGCCAGGTGGCAATACATTTTATCTAATCGACCCAGCTCTCGGAAATTATTCTGTTGTCGTAACTACCAGCTATGGCTGTGAAATCGAAAGCGAGGTTCTAACGATTGGTGTTAGTGTAGAGGAACTCAATTCGTTTGAAGCTCTCTCTATTCATCCAAATCCAACTAATGGGATTTTGAATGTCACCATTGATGCAATGAGTTCCTCTCACTTCATCAGTGTTTTCAATTCGCAAGGACAACAAGTCATTTTAGAAAAATACAATCATTTAAACACAAATCAAATCACACTTGATCTAAGCGCTCTAAGTGATGGTGTTTACTCCATTGTATTAAATGAAAATGGCAAAAGAAAAGTTAGCCGAGTTGCCGTGCAGCATTAAGACGCTAAAATTTCAGATTCAATTTCAACAAGAATAGAGTCCCAAAGATTGACTCTTGCCTGAAGTGATTTGGCAACGTATTGCAGTGCCTCAACTTCTAGCTCTGTGGAATTATTGATGAGTTCATTTGTCATTTGTTGTGCAAGCAGCGAATGGTGATCGCCATCCACCTCAATGTGTCTTTCCAAATAGTACACGAATGTTTCCAATTGAGCTGGAAACTGTTTTTGCATTTCTTTTACAATAGAGAGGAACATGTCTGGAATAAGGTCTTCGCGGCCATGAGTGAAAACCGCGGCTAGGACGTGAGGTTTTCCTGTAGCTATCACTTCGAATGTGTTCGAAACAAAATCGCTTGCACCTTTTGGAATTCTGGTATCTTTCAAAGCCTTGTCAACTGGCGAATTCTCTCGAATGCGCTCTACAAATTGCTCAATTTTGGAAGTGTCACACCCACATTCCTTCATGGCTTTAAGATAAAGTTCGAAGTGACTCATTCGAACTCCATGTTGATCCACATCACTTTCTTCACCAATAACTATTTCATTGATAAAAAAACGGGTTGAAGGATTTCCCACTGGTATCCAAGGAACAGCGGTGCAGGTAAGTGTGTTTTGTAAGCCTTTTAAAAGACTCATGAAATCCC
>JBJOKO010000338.1:0-3417 GCA_046046035.1 Bacteroidota bacterium
TTTCCGGCAACAATTTTTTCTCTCATTAGTGTAAAGTATTGAAGTGCTAAAGTAATCTATTCATTCTACAAAAAATATTATGATCTTTGAAGCGTGTCTTTTTCATCACCAGTTGAAATTCTCCAACGTTTTTGGGGGCATCCCGCTTTTCGTCCAAAGCAGGAAGACATTGTATTGTCTGTAATTAATGGCAACGACACCCTCGCTTTATTGCCAACTGGTGGAGGTAAATCAGTTTGTTTTCAAGTACCCGCTCTTTGTTTGGAAGGAGTGTGTATTGTTGTAAGCCCACTGATGGCCTTGATGTATGATCAAGTCAACAATCTAAAATCTCGCGGAATAAATGCAGAGGCTATCACAAGCGCTATGTCATTTCGAGAAATAGATAAAGCACTTGATCGATGTGTAAATGGAGAAATAAAGTTTCTCTACATTGCACCCGAGCGACTTAAAAACCACTTATTCAAAGAGCGTTTTAAGCGCATGAAAGTGGGCATGATTGCCATCGATGAAGCTCACTGTATTTCACAATGGGGATATGATTTTAGACCTTCCTATTTGGAAGTAGCTGCTATAAGAGAATTTCATCCTAATGCTCCTGTTCTAGCACTAACTGCTAGTGCTACTGCGACCGTGGTAAGCGACATTCAGCAAAAACTTGCTTTTAAATTACCTAATGTAATCGGAACAAGTTTCGCTCGATCCAATCTCGCTTACGTTGTTATTCAAAATGAAAATAAGGAAGCCAAACTACTTGACATTGCAAAAAAAGTAGTGGGCTGTGGAATCGTCTATTGCGGCACTCGAGCTAAGACAAGAGAAATTGCTGATTTTTTATATAAACAAGGAATCAGTGCTGGATATTACCACGCTGGAATGACCCATCAGGAGCGCGAAACAGCATTCAAACGTTGGATGCGAAATGAAACACGCATCATCTGTGCTACCAACGCATTCGGCATGGGAATCGACAAACCCGACGTTCGTTTTGTAGTTCACATGGATGTACCTCAGCATCCTGAAGCATACTTTCAAGAAGCTGGTCGCGCCGGAAGAGATGGCGAAAAAGCATTTGCAGTGTTGCTCTATAACCGTGGAGATATTAATCTACTTCGAGAAAGAGCTCGTGCTCGTTTCCCCGAAATAGATAAAATTAGAAAAGTCTACCAAGCTCTTGCGAGTCACTACCAAATAGCAATCGGTGCAGGAAAAGACGTTCAATTCGATTTCCATTTAGCCGATTTCGTGAAGACATTCAAACTGAATGCTTCAGAAACTTTGTATTCACTTCAACTGCTGGAAGCCGCGGGATATCTCGCATCACGTTGACGATGAACAAGCAAGATTTGTATAGCTATCAAGTAGCACATCCAAGTGTTGATGGGGTTATCAAACTCTTGCTTCGTATGTATGGTGGATTGTTTGAACAATATGTAACTGTCCGTGAACAAGACATCGCGAAACAATTGCGAGGTTCTGAAAAAGAAACAGTGAGTATGCTTCAATTGCTCCAAAAGAATGGAGTGCTTGATTACATCCCTGCTTCCGATACACCGAGAATTACATTTCTTACCGGAAGAGAAAATCCTGAACACCTTCGCTTTGCTCCTGAAATTTATCAGGACAGAATGAAGGCAGAAATCGAGCGTGTAGAATCCATGATTCGCTATCTCGAAAAAGACAAATGCCGTAGCATACAATTACTAGAATATTTCGGGGAAAAAGATCCAGAAGCCTGCGGCAAATGCGACGTTTGTCGCGCCCACGAAAAAGAAGGCATTCAATCTAAGACATACGAATCAATGACGGAGAGCATCACAGAACTCCTGATGCTCGGCGAACTTTCTATTGAAGAATTAATAGAAAAACTTCCCCAATACAATCCCGAATCCCTAACAAAACTGATCCGCCACAAAATCGATCTAGGAGAATTAGCGCTAGATCACAATATCAAGGTGACGCTACCGAACTACTAGTGACTGGTTACTGGATACTGGTTACTAGATACTGGATACTGGATACTGGTTATGGGTTACCGGTTACTGGATACTGGATACTGGATACTGGATACTGGATACTAAATGATTAGTAATTAGTAATCGGTAACTAGTAACTAGTAACCAGTAATCAGTAACCAGTAATCAGTAACCAGTAGTCAGTAACCAGTAACCAGTTAGTTCACCATCACCACCAATCCTTTCAGGTATTCACCTTCGGGGTGATAGATGTTGATTGGATGATCTGCTGGCTGATGCAATTGGTGCAGGATACGAATGTTTCTTCCCGCACTGATTGCAGCAGCGATTACGGTATTGGTGAATAACGTTTTGTCCACTGCTTGAGAACAAGAGAAGGTGAAAATAATTCCACCGGGTTTGATTTGACTAATAGCAGCTTCATTGATGCGCTTGTAGCCTTGAACAGCTTTGTGACGAGCGCTCAAATGCTTTGCAAATGCAGGAGGATCTAGAACAATGATGTCATAATCCTCCTCCAAATTTTTCATGTATTCAACGGCGTCTGCTTTGATCACTTTGTGATTTGCATTTTCAAAACCATTGATGCGAATATTGTCTTCTGTAAGATCAAGTGCTTTCTGACTGCTATCAAGACTGTGCACTAAAGTGGCTCCGCCTTTCAAAGCATACACAGAGAAACCACCAGTATAACAGAATGTATTGAGTACTTTTTTTCCTTTTGAAAGCTCACCAAGCAAATGTCTGTTTTCGCGTTGATCGATGAAGAATCCTGTCTTCTGGCCTTCTTCCCAATCAATCAAAAACTTGCAATTGTGCTCTAATGCTTCCGTGTCCAACTTCTCACCGAAGAGGTATGAATTGGTAGATTCAGTAGTTGAATTTTTCGAAAGCTTTTCAGCGCTTTTATCATAGATGGCAGTGATTTCATTGCCATAAACATACTTCAATGCATCAGCCAATTCGTGGCGCACCAAGTGCATTCCAGCAGAGTGTGTTTGTATAACGGCAGTCTTTCCATAGATGTCAATAATCAATCCTGGAAGACCATCTCCTTCAGCATGAACGAGACGATAGATCGAAGTTTCCTTGTTGCCAATAAAACCAAGCGTGCGTCGCACTTCATACGCTTCTGCAATTTTGCTTTTCCAAAAATCTTCAGAAGCATAATCCGGAGTGAATGAAAAAATACGAACTGTAATGCTTCCTTCAGAGAAGTGACCCGCACCTAGAAAATTTCCTTTCGAGTCTTCTACTTCCACTACATCACCGCTCTTTGCGATGTTGTCCATTTTAGCAATAGCACCGCTAAATACCCAAGGGTGTTTGCGATATAGACTTTGTTCTTTTCCTGGTTTTAATGTAATGTGTGCAACAGGTGTCATGTCAAAAAAGGTTCGTAATCCCGACGAATCGGAAGGGTTCGTATTATAAAATATTT
>JBJOKO010000339.1:0-3410 GCA_046046035.1 Bacteroidota bacterium
TCCTTCACCGCCACACTCCCCATCACCACTGCATCATGCTTAATCGCTTGATCATACATCCAATTCAGCGTTGTCATATTATCCGAATGTCCCTCTGCGATGCGCTCTGGCTCCATACTAAAGCCAGTAGTGAACATTTCAGGAAGGACAATGACATCAGTCTTTTCAATAGCATCTATAAGAACTCCAAGCTTTTCCAAATTCGCTTTTGGGTTCTCCCATACGATATCGTATTGAACAGCTGAAACGATTAGTGGATTATTCATTTTGCTTTAAATAATAAATCAAAATACTGAGGAACTGATTGCTCTTGCGTAAAGTTAAAGACTTCTTCCTTGCCTTGATTAACGCGGTAACATTTATAACCGTGTTCATGCATCAATGCACAGACCTTCTTGTAACTATTCGCATTTCTATCACTTTGTGGACCGCGCACCTCACACCACACATTTATAATGCGCTTTGCTTTCAATAATGCCTCGAATCCAATGATCACTGCTTCTTCATTGCCTTCAACATCTATCTTCAACCACTGAATGATTGGAATATTTTTCAATACTTCATCTCCTCTGCTTGTTTGAACCTGCACATCGCGGGTATAGCCGCTTTGCGCATTATCGAGATTACTATCCACAAGAGAACTTCCTCCGATGTTGTGATCAGAAATATGAAAGACAGCAATTGATTCCTTGTCTGAAAGAGCAATGGGATATACCTTTCCGAGGACACTTTCATTTTCTTTTAGAAATGAATAAAGTTCTGGAAATGGCTCAAACAAATGAACTTCAGCACCCATTCTTGACGCCAAAAAGGAATATCCACCAAGGTTGGCACCGGCATCAACAAATACATCGCCTTGCTTCAATTCGCTGAGAAGTATTTTTCCTAATTCAGAAAAATAAAAATCGTTGTAGAAGTTCTTCGGAGCGTATCCTATAATGGCAGCAGATGGATGATTGTGCAATTTAATTTCCACTCCTCTGTGTCGCACAGAAGAAGGAACACCGCTCAGGATGCGGCCTACACGACAAATCAAATCATGTTTCTTTCCACTTACATTTACTGTAAATGGCAGTAGGGATGTTATCCAAGCGGTTAGATTCATGCCTTGATATTGCAAAGAATTTCTGCAGCCTTTTCCAATGTGTCATCATCCTTTGCAAAACAAAAGCGCAATACATTATCCTGAGTTGCTTTCGGATAAAACACTGAACAAGGTATGCCTGTTACACCATGTTCCATTGTCCAACGGATAGCAACATCTACATCATTTTCTTGGGTAATATCTGAGTAGTTCAATAATTGAAAATAGGTTCCAGCACTTGGAACAATTTTGAATTTACTATCAGCAATCAACGAATTGAATCGATCCCTCTTTTCTTGATAAAAATTAGGAAGAGACAAATAGTTATTCGGATTTTCCAAATACTCTGTAAGGGCCCATTGCGCGGGGGTATTACAACAAAACACATTGTACTGATGGACCTTTCTAAACTCAGCCATTAATTGAGGATTGCTGATGATATACCCCATCTTCCAACCTGTTAGATGGAATGTTTTTCCGAAAGAAAAAACGGCCATAGATCTTTCCGCGAGTTCAGGGTATTTGAGAACACTCAAATGTTCCCTTCCATCGAAAATGATATGTTCGTATACCTCGTCGCTCAATACGATAATATTTGTATCACGCGTTGCTTCGATAAGTTGAGTAATATCATTCTCACTAATACTCGCGCCACTTGGATTATGCGGATGATTAATGATAATCATCTTGGTGCGGTCGCTGATTTTTTCGTTCACTTCATTCCAAGGAATCGCATAATCAGGATATCGCAATTCCATCCAAACTGGAACGCCACCATTAAGTTCAATTGCTGGAGCATAGCAGTCGTATGCTGGAGCGAAGAGAATAACCTCGTCACCTTCCCCAATAAAAGCGCTAATAGCAGTGAATATCGCTTGTGTAGCACCTGCCGTGATGGTTATATCAGAAAGAGGATTTACAAAACTTCCATAAGCTGAGTTGACCTTCTGCGCAAGAGCATTGCGTAGTTCTGGTAAACCGGGCATTGGACAATATTGATTTCTTCCCGCATCAATGTGCTTCTTCATCAAGTCACCCCACACAGGGTCAACAGGAAATGAAGGAAAACCTTGTCCAAGATTTATCGCTTTATGTTCCACCGCAAGCGCCGACATTGTAGTAAATATCGTTGTGCCAACGTTGGGTAATTTTGAATGGATTTCCATATTTGCGTCTAGAGTCAACTACTCTTTTACAAGTTTTGTGATTGTAGTAGTAGAATCTATTGTTGTTTGCACGAAATAAATTCCTGCCGTAAAATTAGCTAAACTCACTGTTGCGCTCGCATTCTGACCACCGGTCATTTCAAAAAGTTTACGTCCAGCAATATCAAAAATGCGAACATCCATTTCATCAAAGTGCATAGAAGTGGAAATAGTAATAAGATCACTTGATGGGTTCGGAAATACCGAAACCAATTCTTGAAGATCAAGTTCATCGTTGACAGAAGTAATAATTACTGGCAATTCAACGGATTGAAGACAATTCGAAACTACAATTACAGAATTGGTTCCCACCCCCAAATCTGTGACTTGACAAACAGGACTTGGACTGTCCAGAATTTGAGTTCCGTTGCTCCAGTAATAATCGAAAGGAGCATGTCCGCAATCCACAGTCACAGTAGTCACATTTCCAGTTTGCTCAAGCGTATAAGATTGATTAGAATCAGGAATGAATTTACCGATATACAAATCCTCCATCAAGTCAGGTATTTCATCATAAAATGCTTCTGGACTTGGCGTATCCAATGGCCACATTTGACTTGGCTCGTATAATGCTTTTGATATGTAAAGATTGTTATCCAAATCAACTGCAAGTTGAAATCCCCAACCAGCAGCATTTCCTGTTTCACCGTAAGGTGTTGACCAGATCACTTCATTTTGAGGATTAAACTTCATGATAGCACTTCTCAAGTACGGCATGATTGGATTAGGATAGAAATATTGAGAACAGCCTTGAAAAGTATAAAGAGTAGATGGGTCAGTGGTTGTCATACTCACGTACACATTATTACAAAGGTCTATGGTCATTTCAGCACCTGTCGAGAAATTACCAATCAATTCATCGCCCTCGCCACCGAAGTGCGTGCTCCAACTAAGTACACCTTCGTTATCAAATTTCATAATACATGCATCATAATCTCCCCCCCCATGAAGCGGCTGATTGTATGCACCATCCAATAATTTGGTTTGCAAAACACCATCCATGAATTGGCTTGTATATCCAGTTACATAGATATTTTCATTTCCATCCAGTTCAATATTTGTGCATTGCTCTGTTCCAGTATAGAATGTTGACCAATCGAGAGCACCTGTATTCGAAAATC
>JBJOKO010000340.1:0-3401 GCA_046046035.1 Bacteroidota bacterium
CGCATTCCGATGGGGATTGCAATCGTTGGTGGTTTGATATTCTCTTTGGTTCTTACACTCTATGTTATTCCAGGACTCTATTTTTACTTGACTTCTAAGATTAAGAAAGCATGAGAAGTTTACTTTTGATAATCGTTGTATTGCTTTGTAATAATGGCTTTGCACAACAAGTGTTTACACTTGATCAGGCTATTAATGAAGCTTTGCAGAAAAATTATTCTATTCGAATTGAAAGGAATAATGCGCTTGTTGCCGACAACAATAACAATATTGGAAACGCTGGGTATTTGCCGAATGTTACCCTGAATGCAGGAAGAAACCAAAGTGCCAATAATACGCGTCAAGTTTTCTTCAGTGGACAGATCAATGAGCGTAACAATGCGAAAAGCAGTGCGAACAACTTGTCGGTTGAATTGAATTGGACCTTGTTTGACGGGTTTAAAATGTTCGCGACTGACAAGAGGCTTCAAATGGAGGAAGATCGTTCCATTGTGGCTTTAAATGCGCAGATTGAGATGACCATCTATCAAGTGAGCGCCCTCTATTTTACGATAGTGCAATTTCAATCCCTCATTCCTGTCTATTCTGAAAATTTGAAACTTTCGGAGGAGCGCTATGCGCTAACGAAGTTGCAGTTTGATAATGGAACTGCGACTCAAGTTCAGCTATTGCAAGCACAGTTAGATATGGCGGCGGATAAATCTGCTTTAATGCAATACAATAAAGAAGTCTCGAATTTGAAAGTTCAGATGGGTACTTTGTTGGGATATGAGCTAAGCAGTGAAACGTTCTTTCAGGAAGTAATAGCTTCAAATTCCAAATTGACATGGGATAATATTAGTGCAAGTGCGAATGCACAGAATTCGGAACTCTTGTTAGCGAAATCTACTATTGCAATTGCCGAAATGAAAAGGAAGGAGGCACAATCTCTTTATTATCCTCAACTCAGCTTTTTCTCACAATATGCATTTGCGAATTCAGAGAACGAAGTGGGAATATTAAATTCTAGTAGAACCTATGGAACAGGAGTAGGGCTTTCATTGACGTGGAATATTCTTGATCGTTTATCTACCTATACCACGAACAAGAATGTGGTGGTTGAAATGGAAACGGCGAAATTGCAAGAGCAACAAATTCAGTTGAATGTGAATGCTGAATTGAAATCCTTGTACAATGAATACGAATGGGCGGAAGCTATGCTTCAGCTGGAGCAGGAGAATTCTGTTAAGTCGGTTGAGATTTTGGAAGTCGCAAAGGCGATGTACTTCAACGGCGCTATGACGGCTTTAGAGTTGCGACAATTTCAATTTTCTGTCATCGAATCACAGAATAGATTGTTGACTGCTCAACTTAATTACCAAACAGCAGAATTGAATCTTCGTTTGCTAACGGGAGATTTTAAGACAGTAATTAAGTAGTAAAATCTAACGCAGTCTGACCGTTCGACTGCTTACGGTTTCGCCTGAAGGCTTGCGAATCTCCATGCTCAGCGTAATGTCATGCGGGTTTTTACCGGGGAATAATTCGTTCCACTTTTTGGTGTAAAGAATTTTTCCGCCAAATTCTGTGGTGAGAAAATTGGATACTTCCTCTTTTAGAATGTTGCCATTTTGATCTAAGAAGGTCAAGTATAAATCAACCATCGTCGTGTCTTGATTTACATCGTCGATATAATAGACATTAAGAAATTGATTTTCTACAACCGGCGATAGAAGCTGCGGTGCATAGATGTAATACAAAGAATCAAACATTGGCTTTGTATTCATTTTATAATCTATAGCACTCCAACTAAAGCTTGGCCAAACGTCGTTCAGTTGCCAGAATAAAGTACCCATACAGTAAGGCATATTGCGGCGATGTGCTTCTATTCCCAGCATCATTCCTTCGCATTGCACTTGTCTTGTCAATTCTCCATAAGCATCTACTTGATCTCTCGATGGTGCGTCGTACCAACGTTTCATGTAGTCATCCATCAATTGAAAACCGCGTCCATGTTTTTGGTGAACAGCGAGTCCAGGGTCCTTTGGATCAAATGTTTCAAGTGTCAACATTTCTTCTAGAACTTCTTTGCTAGGATAACTTTGCATACCGAACTCACTCATGAAGCGAGGCACACGATCGTTGAGAATTTCGAATGGCTCTGCATCATGCCATAGTCCCCAATAATGTGAATCACCTTCTGAAAGGCTCTTTTTATCGCCTCTTCCATAACGTGGACTGCTTTCCCAATAATTCAAATTGGTATTTTCAGAAACAGCGTTTGGTAAAATTTTTCGGAATACATCATCATATCCCTTTTCGAGTTTTGCTTTTTCAACGTCACTCAATCCTATCTGCCAACCCCAACGAGCCCAGCCTTCAGCGTTTTCATTATTACCGCACCAAAGAGCCATACATGGGTGATTGCGCAGGCGAGTTGTTTGTTGACGTGCTTCTTCTTCAACGTTTAAGAGAAACTCTTTATCGCCGGGATACATGGAACAAGCAAACATGAAATCTTGCCAAACCATTATTCCCAATTCATCACACAAATCATAGAATTCTTCTTGCTCGTAATATCCACCGCCCCAAACACGAAGCATATTGAAATGTGTGCCTTTGCACATTTCTAATAATTGCGCATAATCATCTCGTGTTGATTCTTGCGGCAACATGGTTAGCGGAATGAAATTGGCGCCCTTAGCGAAAATGGGTTTTCCATTCAATTCAAAATAGAATGACTCACCAAATTGATCTTGCTGTGTAACAAGCTTGATTGTTCGCAATCCTATGCGGTCTTGCTTTTGATCAATTATTCTTCCGTCGCGGTATACAGTGGCGAAGAATGAATAGAACTCTTGACTGCCGTGATCATTGCACCACCACAATCGAGGTTCTTCTACTTCAAAATCTATTTTATAAGTGTGACTTCCTTTTTTGATTTTTATTTTTTCTGTAATAGTCAATCGCGATTCTTCATCGGTAACAGATATTTCTGAATTGAAATCTTCTAAAGAATGAATAGTGACTTCAGCTGTTAGTAGTGCGCGCTCTAGGGTGATTTCATTTTGTTTGAAATACAAATCCGAAATACGTACTTCATCATAGGCAATCCATTCTATTGGGCCTGTAATACCTGCCGTTACGAGTTTAGCGCCCCAGTCCCAACCGAAATGGTATTGTGGCTTTCTGCTTACTGCGCGAAGGGCATCGCCGGGCAATTTGTATCCAAGTGCTTTAACTTTTTTCTCTCCTTCAACAACGGCTGATTTGAAAACAATACGTAATACGTTTTCTGACTTTTTGATATAAGGCTTTACATCTACTTCGTATGCTCTGAAGGTATTCGAAGTTGATATTATTTTTTGATCATTCAAATAGATCGTTGCGTAAGTATCAAGTTGATGGAAAAGCAACCGAAT
>JBJOKO010000341.1:0-3396 GCA_046046035.1 Bacteroidota bacterium
CATGTGAAAACCACCTGTTGCTTCTATGTATGGTTTTTCTCCTCCGTACTGGTCCAATTGGGCAGCCTTTAGAATGTTTTTCACTTTACCATCCTCGGTGTAGCGATATTCCGCGTTGATATTTGTTTGAACAGGTAGATTGCGTGGGTCTGTAATTGCTCGAACCTCAGCAATATCATTTTCGCACGACACAAGAATGGTCGAAAGCAGCAGAAGTGTTGAATAAAGAATAGAAATTCTTTTAATCATATTTTCTTACAACAAACCAAGGATTCAAGAAATAAGGGGTCAAACTAAATCCAAACTGAACACGAACAAATTTCTCTTGCAATAGATTGTTGTCTGTAGTTCCTCCCGTTCCGTATTCAATTCCGAAGTTAACTTTACTGGTGGATTTAGATGCCAAAATAGGTATCGAAAAACCTGCTGAAATGGCGTTTTGAGAAATGTCTTGATCGCTCAAGGCCAAGTAAGATTCGGTAGTTCTTATTCCTACTCGGTATGTGCTTCTTCCTAAAAGTGATTTTGCTTTGTCGATTGCATGCGGAGTATACTCTACACCCAATGAGATATTCTGATATTGCTTTAATGACGATGTGCCGTCTGTTCCCAATAGGTAAGAATTACTGCTCCAATCTTGTTGACGGTATTCTCCATTTAAACTAAGAATGCGGCCGCCTTCAGTGCTCATGATAACGGATGCTCCCACAGATAGCCTTGATGGTAGGTTGAATGAGCCTTTTTGTATGCCAGTATAATAGGTTGTGTCGATTTCAGATTCAGTAGAACTTGAAAATAGGTAAGCCATTCCGAGTTCGTCATGCTTTGTTTTCAGGCTTGTGCCAAGTTGGTAGTCCGCACCTATTCTCAAATGTGTAGCTTTCTTAATTTTCTTACCATCCCATTTTACAGCAAGCGGCATGGTATACATTGCACCAGCCTCAAAGTCGAAATCGTAAATTGTTGTCTTTTCTGTAATTCGTGTACTAAAGAAAGTAGTATTGCTGAATTGAACCCTTCTGTCCAATTGGATTGTTCCAAAGTAATAATTTGCATTTAATCCTATCGAAAGCACCGGTGCAACTAAACTGAGCGAGTCATTGCTCTCCTTAATGCGCATCTCCGCTACTTGTCTCGCATTGCCGGTGATAGTCGGATCTAAAACAAGTGGTTTGTAAAGTTTGAACTGACGTGATGCCCCTACTACCAACTTATTAATTCCTCCAGTTCCATCATAGAGATAGCTGGTACTAGTTGAATCGTTAATTTCTACAGTAGACGTAAGATTATAACCGACAGAACTGAAAGGAGTAAGCCCGAGTGCAAAGCCCCAAGGACTTGTTGATTTTTTGAATCCTAATGATATGTCATTTACTCTTCCATTAGAATAACTCTCCGTTCCAGAGGTATTACTTAATGTCTGAAATTGACCTGTTCCTCCAATTTGAAATACAGTGCGGCTGAGTTGGCTATAGCTAGCAGGATTGAATAGATTAACAGAATTACCGTCTGCTATAGAGGTGGTAACTCCACCCATTCCAAAATGAATAGCTGAACCTGGATTCTCCAAAATTCCTATGCCAAATCGAGAATAGGGATTGCTTGTCGAGGTTTGTGATTGTGCTAAAACCGCGATCAACACAAATACTAAAGAACTAAGAATTTTTTTCACTCTTGTTGTACAAATAAATTTCATTTAACCCAATCAATGTAAGATTTGGTTCGGCAAAAATGGGGTTTTTAAGTCCCGCAGCCAAATAACCTCCATCCCCTCCAGTCATTATGACGTCGAGAACCCCGATTTGACTACAATATTTTTCAATCATTCCATCAATTTCTGCAATGATTCCATGATAAGCACCTGATTCTAATGATGCAGCGGTGCTTTTTCCGATTAATTCAATATTCGATGATAATTGTTGAATGGACGGAAGTGCTCCCGTAAATTCATGCATAGCGCGCAGTCGCATTCGTAGTCCAGGTGCAATTGCTCCGCCAGCAAATCTCTTTTCATTTATCAAACTATAGGTCACACAACTTCCGCAATCCACAATCAAAGAATTGCGATCCGGGTTTAGTTGTAAAGCACCGACTGCATTTGCGATGCGGTCTGTACCCAAACTTCCTGGTGTGCTATAATCAATTTCTAAAGGCAGTCTTAATTCGCGACTCATCAATGTAGCTTGAAGATCCAGCAATTGCGGGGGAATAGCATTGCTTCGTACCGAAGAATAAAATATTTCCCAAGGTTTTGAGGCAAGCTCATTCTCCAAAAATTCATCCCATTCATTGTCTGAAAGACGGCGCGATTCAATAAAATTATGGCCGTCAAACAAGCCGTATTTTGTAGTGGTATTTCCTTGGTCAATGATAAGTTGCATCGCCAATTATTGATCTCGAAGTGTTAGAAGAGTCACCGTACCGCGACTTTCAATAGGCCGCCCTTTTCCATCTTCAATTGAAATGAAATAGACGTAAACGCCTTGTTGAACAGGCTCCCCATTCATAAAGCCATCCCATGGAGCCATAAAGTCGGTAGTGTCATAGATTACATCTCCCCAACGACTATAAATAATCATTCTGTAGTTGGTGAAATCTGCAAAGCTTATTACCGGTTGAAAGACTGTGTTTACTCCGTCAACAACGAATGCATTAGGAATCCAAATAATGGGCTCTAACGACAGTTGCAATTCGTTTGATAATGCTGAGTATTGATTTGGAAACTGAGAGGAAGGAGCAGAAACTGCTTCAATCGTGTAAATAAAATCACCAGGACTAAACATCAAATCACTTACATCGTCGCTATAGAAATTCATCGATCCGTTGACTGTTGCAACAACTTCGTCAGCGCCGTCTAGTCCAGCTTTTCGATGAATGATATATTCATCCACACCGTTATCAAAACCAACATAGTCACTCCATTGAAGTGTGTTTTCTAGATTAGTATTATTAGCAAATCCTTGCAATAAACAAGTAATAGCTATCTCGGAAGTGTCAACTATATCTCCACACACGTTTTCGACGATCAATCGATATTGATAATTGAAAATATTGGTGGCTAAATCTATACTATCGATGTGTGAAAATAGGGGAGCGCCGAAGTTGTTGATGGTGATAATATCATCCCAGTCTCCAGTGCCCACTCTTTGACGTTCAATCGTATAAAAATGATCGGAACCTACTGTTTCTGTCTCTATCGAAATAGTGACTTGATTCTTTTTTGTAACCGAAGCCGATGAAATGTAATTATACAATGGAGCAGTAGGATAGATAACATTCACATTTTGCCTGTTGGAAACGGCAGTATAGCCCCCTGTTACTGAGACACCCTCGATATAGTAGGAATTAACTCCACCGAGCCCTACGATATGATCGTATGTCAATGTTGTTCCATCG
>JBJOKO010000342.1:0-3381 GCA_046046035.1 Bacteroidota bacterium
GAGGTGGAAATAACGCCCCTCTTGTGGGAACAGGTAATGTTGGCCATCTGCAACTTGGCTATCTGCCCGGTAATCTGGAATTCAAAGAGGGTGGGAAAATTCAGTTCTATGCGGAGGAAACAATCGCCAAGTGGAATGCACTTTCAGATTTGATGCTGCTGCATGAGGCTGGTGTAAATTATTTCATCCATGGGACCAACGCTGCGAAGTTTACTTTGGGTGGCCAATGGAGACCGATTTTTAAAACAAATTCTACAACAAGTAAAATTGAAAATACTGGGTACAAACCCATGATAATCTTCCAATATCAGATAACGATTTGATGTTGGATTTTTTTGGTTTAGTCAACAGGAAAACCCATGTCGAAAGATGTGGGTTTTTCTTTTTTATTTTGACCTAATAGCATCAACAGGATTTAAGCGCGATGCGCGCCAAGCTGGGATAATCCCGGATACAACACCTACTACGACTGATATAGTCAAGCCCATTACCACACGACTAAATGGCAAGATGAATTCAAAATCCATCGCGGCTGTCATGATACCTGCGAGTATCCATACGAATAGTAATCCAATGGAACCGCCGATGATACACAGCGCAACAGATTCAAAAAGGAATTGAAATAGTATGAAGTAGTTTTTCGCTCCGAGTGATTTTTGAATACCAATAATATTTGTTCTTTCACGCACTGAAACGAACATGATGTTGGCAATACTAAACGCACCAACGAGTATCGCGAAAATTCCGATTACCACTCCTGCTAGGTTGAATACACCAACGATGCTATCCACCATGCCAGAAATCATTTTGGATTCAATGATAGAAAAGTCATTGTCCTCTCTTGGTGCAATGCCGCGCACCTCGCGGAAGGTGGCAATTACATCGTCTTTTAGTTGTTGATTGGTAACTCCCTCTCTCGCCTTGATAATAATAGAGGTGTCTTCTGCACGGACATCAATCAATCGAATTCCAAATTCTACAGGAAGAAAAACGGCTTGGTCCATTCCATTTCCGAATAACGAAGCTCCTTCTTTTTCGAGAACAGCAATAACAGTTACTTTCAATCCGCCAACCTTGATGTCTTTTCCGATGGGTTCTTCGTTGCCGAAAAGTTGTTCTTTGACTTCATCGCCAATGATGGCTACATTCTTTCCTCCGGTACATTCACTTTCTGTGAAATAGCGGCCTTTGGCTATTTTCAAAGAAATAACTTCATTGTACTGAAATGATGTAGCAGTGATGTAAACAGGGTCGATGTAGTTGTTTCGATACTCAGCGGTTTTTTGCGAGCCGGCTTGATAAGCCATAGCGGAATAACTATCAAGTCGTTTTCCGAGCTTCTCCATGTCTTTTAGCGAAGGCTGACGTCGGCTCATGTATTTCCACCATTCGTATTCTTCAGCTCCTTCTTCAGGTCCCATTGGCCATTTTTGAACGAAGAGGATGTCGGAACCGATCATTTCCAAGCTCGATTTCATATCGGCTTCCATAGAATCCACCACACTTAGAACGAATATGATAGAGAAAATTCCGATCGTTACCCCCAATAAAGAAAGGGTAGTCCGCAGGCGATTATTGACTAATGCAGCCCAGGCGAACAAGAAACTCTCTTTTATTAATCGGAAAATCATACGCTACGAAACTACTCAGAAGATGGCAAAATAGGTTTTTGCTTGTGATGAGCGGTATTTTAGAGCCCGAAATACAATTTTTTCAAGGTTTTTACTTTAGCGAACCGCCTCTGTTGTTTGTCATAATTCGAAATATTGCCCATCGGCTGTGCTTGCTGCTAGCACTGCTTTGTATCCCTTTTCTTATGGATGCACAGATTTCGAATACCCGGAAAAAAACTGTTTTCCCCTCAGATTCCATTTTTCTCGATTCTCTTCGTGTGCTTCCAGGCTCAATGCAAATCACTTTGCCCAATGGCGATGCGATCACCCAATGGAAATTGGATAGCACAGGAACTTATCTCCTTTTGCCTGATTCTACTATTCTCGATTCCTTGATTCTTGAATTTCGGGTTTTCCCTTTTGTTATTCCTCCTAGTTATGCCAACAAGGACTTATCGATAATGAATAAGAAGGGTGGAGGCAGTATCAAAACTTACGTGATCGGTTCTTCGGAACAGTCGAATTCATTGTTCAATGATTCTGGTATTCAAAAAAGTGGAAATATTTCTCGAGGAATTGCTTTTGGAAATGCTCAGAATCTCAGCGTTAATTCTTCATTGAACTTGCAATTGAGTGGGCGAATCACAGAGAAGTACAGTATTCTGGCTTCTGTGTCGGATGATAATATTCCCATTCAACCCAATGGAAATACGCAACAATTGCAGGACTTCGATCAAGTGTTTATTCAAGTATTTGATGATCGAACTAAGTTGATTGCAGGTGATTTTATTCTTCGAAAGCCAGAAGGATATTTCATGAATTATTTCAAACGTGCCCAAGGCGCCTATTTTTTGACAGAAATACCTAAGGAGAATTCCGGAAAAAAATGGACAGTTGAATCTTCTGTTTCTGTTTCCAAAGGACGATTTGCGCGAAACGTTATTCAAGGAGTAGAAGGCAATCAAGGACCATATCGTTTGACTGGCGCTGATGGTGAAACATTTATAATTGTGCTAGCCGGAACGGAGTCTGTGTATATCGATGGAAAGCTCTTGCAACGCGGTCAGGACAAGGATTATGTGGTCGATTATAATTCTTCTGAAATCACATTTACACCAAAACAGTTTATCACAAAGGATCGACGAATTGTTGTTGAATTTCAATATTCGGACAAGCGATACGCACGTCCATTAATTCATACCGCACTTTCTTATGGCGACATCAAAGACAATACTTATTTGAATATTTTTTCTGAAAGTGATTCCAAGAATCAACCGCTTCAACAAGATGTTACCGATGAGCAAAGAAGGATAATGACATTCGCTGGTGATGATATTTTTAATGCGGTTACTTCTGGTGTTGACAGCACTGGATATTCATCTTCACAAGTACTTTATGCAATGGTGGATTCGCTCGGTTTTGATAGCGTTTATCGTTATTCTAACGAGCCTTCAGTGGCACTTTATCGCGTTCTGTTTACATCAGTGGGCGCGGGTAATGGGGACTATGTGGAAGATGGTTTTACTGCTAACGGAAAAAAATACAAATGGATTTCTCCTGAAGTGATAGATGGAGATTTAGTTCATTATGGAAATTATGTTCCACTCATTTTATTGTCAACCCCTAAGAAAAGGCAGATGTTAGTTATTGGCCATAAACATAGATGGGGTAAACGTAACGCAGCGCCTGTGAATCTGATTTATGGGGAGGGGGCTATTTCGAATAATGATCTCAATACGTTTTCTTCTATCGATTCAGAAAACGATGT
>JBJOKO010000343.1:0-3364 GCA_046046035.1 Bacteroidota bacterium
GAAAATCATTTTGTGTCGGTTGTCGCGCATGTCACAAAATACCTCAGGATGGTATTTCTCCATGTCGAACATAATAGATGGGTGGAGATTTTGAAAAATAGAAAGCACCCATTCCATGATTTCGAAGCTTTCATCAATTGCGGTAAGGTTCTTCTTAACGATTGAGAGAATTTGATTGTCTTCGATTTCACCAAAGGCGCAGATAGCCTTTCTAACAAGGTCTTCTTTGTCCTTTACTACTTGATAAAGTGTTTTTTTTGAGACGCCTAAATGACGGGCCATATCATCCATATTGACGCTTTTTATGCCGTATTGCATAAAAATTTTGGATGCTCCCTGAACGATTTTTAATTCTTTTTCTTCCATTGCGGCGGCAAATATACATCACTTTTTTACTCGGAAACGAAAAAGGTGTTAAATCGTTTCCAAAATTTTATTTTCAATATAATGAGCGAATTATGGTGGTTTAGCGGGTGTGTTAAGAAACAATTATCTTATCGAAGTAGGAAACGTTTCCTACTACAGTGTGTAGAAAGTAGAACCCTTGTGGTAAATTGGGTAAAGAGATAGTGTATAAACCATTAGTAGCACTTGGTTGTTCAGTCGAAATTGTTCTTCCTGAAGCATCAAACAAAGTGAACTTGACACTTGATATATCGGCTGATTCAGAGAACTTGACAAAGAGTGTTTCCTTTGCTGGCGAGGGATAAACCTCAAAAGGCTTGGTCAACATTTCTTGAATTTGGTCTGTTAAGAATGCATTTCTTTTTAATAGAAAAGTTCGGATATCAGAGATTGAGCTATGCCATTCAGGAAAGTTATTCGGGTGATCCCAACGATTGATCTGAAATGACATTTGTGGCTCTATTACTTCTTGCAAAGAATCGAGCATGGTTAGTCCATTCGTGGCAGAAAGGCTATTTTCCAATTTGGAAATCAAGGAAAGCGAGAGGGCTCTGCTGTATTCCGGGTTTTTCATGAGTCCTGTGAGCATTAGAGAAACTGGATTTCCATCGTTTCGCTCTTCTGTGTATCGAAGAAATGAGTTTTGCTCATAGTCGCGCATGCACCCATCACAATCATAAAAGAAGAAACGCCACTTATGTCCAACGCCTTGCTCACGCCATATTCTGCAATTGTTATTTGGAAAGTCTTCGTTTGCAAAAAAGATGTGAGCGGAAATATATTCAGTGAAATTTTCGAGATCCACCATGTTTGATAATGCTGAAAGGCCCTCTGGTGTTGACAAATCTGTTTGTTCAAGAAATGTCATCAGCTTTGTAAATTCAAGGTCATTGCCCTCAGAAATGATCGCCTTTCTATCCCAATCAATAATGTCTACTTCATCATGATCAACGCCTAGTTTGGTTCTGAGATATTGCTCATCTTGTCTTTCGCGAATGAAATGCACTCCCCAGTATTCACCATTAATGAATACAGCCACACCGCGTTCATCCATTGTTTCCATTTTGAAATCTCGCACCATATTGTAAGCAACGAGATCAACTAATAATGAGTTGTTGAACAGCTTATCAGGCGCCTCTAGGATAATGCGCTTGAACGCGTTGTCATTGGTTTCTCCAAAAAGCGGATGGAAAATAAATGGGTCACCATATTCTTCACGAGCATATAGTCGCAAGGATTTTTGAGGATTGGCGCGGGAGCTTCTACCATGGATACGTGCACCCAGGTTTTGTGACCATTCTAAATTTCCATCCTTGTCGAAAAGCTCAACAAAAACAGGTCTTTCCCAGTCATCACCCTCATGATAAAAATTGTAATGTTCATCAGAACCAAGTGCATAAATACCGGTCGTGTCGTCGAAATAATCTGTTGAATCGATCGTAAGAGCTATGATGTCAACAGGATATTTTGTTTTAAAATTAGGTCCAATGAAATAGGTTTGAGAGAATATTTCAGAAACAGGAGAGTCCTGATTCCAGAGTTGACACTTGAATACAACAGCTTCTTTTTCTGCGGCAACAGGCTCAATCCAAGAGTCTGAAGTCGGTATAAACGAAAGAGTGCTCTGACGACTAAGTTCAATTAGCACATGGTCTGCATAGATTTTTGAATTGATGGTTGGAGCACTACCATCAAGTGTATATCGCAAATATTGATCAGCGGGTATTCCTTGAATGTTCAGAAGGAAAGGCTCGTCATAGAATCCCGAGTTGTAAGAAAACTGAAGTGTTTGTGAAGACACATTTAGTGTCAAAAGAAAGAGTATAGCGAGTAGAATATTTTTCATATCAGAAGTTTATTCCAGCGGTGAGTTGTAAGAACATATATTGGAAAGTCTCTGTGTATTTCTCTACGCCCTGTTTATAGAATTCCGCGCTTAAGAATTGGTGACGATAGCGAACGGAAGTGAAGAATTCAGACTTTGTGTTGAGTTTCCATGCATATCCCCATCCAGGGTTGAAGAACAGACCTCCTTTGTATTCGTAACCATCAATGTCTTCAAAGTCGGGATTGAACGCGAAAGCATAGCCGCCGCTGAATGACATGAATCCAGAATTTTCTGAAGGTTTGAAACGAATATTGTATTCTAAGCCGATTGGCAAAAGCGTTTCCGTTTCTATTTTTTCTACCCCAATATGAAAAATGGGACTAATCCATGAATCGTCTTGCTTGAGACCAACAGAGACATAAGCACCAAAGCCGCTTTTGAAATAGAATTTGGTGGTGCTTGCTTGCCCTCCGTTGAGCAATCCTATTGATAGCGAGGGTCTTAACGTGGCCTTTTCCTCGCCTTCTTGGGCAATTACTGAGGTCATATAGCTGAAAAACAGAGCGATAGCGAGAAGGAGGCGGGTCATAATGGCCAAGATGGTAAGGGGTTCGATAACTTGGATTGGCCAAAAGTATTGTGTTAGACTCAAAAGGGAAACGATTCAAGTGTTAAAACGTTTCCACATGAAACAGGTGAGGGTTGAATTGTCAAAAAGCGGGAGTGACTTGCACAACTGCGGATTACAAAATGAAAAAGCCCCTCAACTTTCGTTGAAGGGCATGTTTCGAATATGTAAAATATGTTAAGTCAAGTATAGGTTGTCGATGATTTGGTCATCGACAATTGCAGGAACTGTCACTTTCAATTCTGGGTTCATTTGCATTGCGCGATTGATTGCAAACATCGCTTCTTTATTGCGCGCCCATGATCTGCGTGCTATTCCATTATTGACATCCCAGTGAAGCATACTCAACAGTTTCTTTTCGCTGTTTGGCGTGCCTTCTAGGAGCATTCCGAAACCGCCGTTGATTACTTCACCCCAGCCAACTCCACCGCCGTTGTGAAGGCTAATCCATGTTGCACCACGGAATCCATCACCAACGAAATTTTGCACAGCCATATCTGCTG
>JBJOKO010000344.1:0-3349 GCA_046046035.1 Bacteroidota bacterium
TCTTGCCATACAACCACTTTAATCCCCTTTTGTCTGAGTTTCTCAACAAACACATCGAACTCACGCACCGCTGCGGCTGATGAATCGCCAAATCCAAGAGAATCAATCTGTTGAAAATAGTTATTCACGGCTGTTTGCTCATTCCTTGTGAAAATAATTGGGCGAATCATCACCACTGTGTTTGTACTTTGGTCCATAATTTCTGAGTTACTGCCTTAACCAACATTGATTACACTTGATACTAATTGTCAAACGCATACTTTTCGTAATTGCTCTCGTCTCGATATTTTCGTGTGGTGAAGGTGGTATATTCAATCGAAAAAACGAAGGTATCATAATTTACGATGTTACTTTTCCCTACGAAGCACAAACTATTCGATTGGAACTTTATCCAAAAGAAATGACGTTTGAATTTTCAAAAGGATTAGTTAAAGCCTCTCTTAGTTCTTCTTTCGGTGTAGTTTCAACTGAAGTTATCATTGATAATGAAGAAAAAAAATACGCTCAAGTATTAAAGACATTCGGAGACCAGTACATCATGAAATTGGATGAAAATTCAATTCATACCTGGACTTCTAAGAATATCCCCGATCGCGTAGAAGAAACTACCGACACTCTTACCATTGCAGGATACTTGTGTAAGAAAAGCATAGCATACTATGACAAGGCAGGGTTGCCGCCTATTTCACTATACTACACGAAAGAACTCCATATTGACTATTCAAATTGGTGGAATCAATACGACCAAGTTGATGGATTTTTGCTCGGATATGAGTTAGAACAATATGGCAAACGCATGCGACTAACGGCACGTGAAATTACCTTCCAAGAGGTAGCACCAGAAGTATTCAATCTACCTACAGAAGCTGCAGAAACTGACGCTCAAGGAATGACCGAAAAAATCGATAAGCTCATGAGTGAATTCATGGGCGGAGAATAATTATCTGCAATCGAAACCTATTCTAAGGAAATATCGTTCAACCAGCAACGACTAAACATATTAAAACGCGACGAACATGAGTAGAGAACTTGCGAGTCGCGTTTTTTTTTGAACTTTTTTAAACTAGCCATGTACGGGGTCAAAAATTACCCGAATGGCGAATACAATTTCCCTCAAACTAAGCAACTTCAAAAGTTGGCTGAATGAAGATGCAAGGCATTTTCAAATCATTTCACAAGTCTTTTTCCTTTGCTTTGGCATCTTCAATCTAGGTTGGGATGCAGACTGGATGAACTATGCAGCTGTATTTTCTGGCTCATTGCTAGTTCAATTATTGGTTATCAAATTCGCAAATGTCCCTCTTCATAGCATCAAGAGTGCAATTATCACATCGTTGGGACTTTCTCTATTATTAAAAACAAATTCACCTATTCTATTCTTTCTAGCTGGTACCTTGGCAATAGGACAAAAATTCGCTTTCAAGGTGAATGGAAAACACCTTTGGAACCCTGCTAATTTTTCCATTATCATTCTTGTTCTATTCAGCAACAACGCCTGGGTTTCGCCAGGACAATGGGGCAGCAGCGCCATTCTTGTACTTCTTATAGGTGTAGCAGGACTCAATGTTATTTCCCGTGTAAATAGAATTGAAACCGGCCTCGCATTTATTCTCAGCTTGGCTATTTTGGAATATGGAAGAACTATTCTCTACCTAGGTTGGGGACACGAAGTCTGGATTCACAAGTTGAGCAGCGGTTCGCTTTGGTTGTTCGCATTCTTCATGATCACTGATCCAATGACTTCGCCTAATAATAAGAAAGCGAGATTGGTTTGGGCAATGTGCATTGCCATCGTTTCATTTATTCTAACCAACTTCTATTTCATTAATGCAGCTCCACAGTGGGTGCTATTTGCTCTAACACCATTCACAATATTAATCGATAAAGTAATCAAAGGAGAAGCCTTCAATTGGCTCAAGAAAAAAGAAATGATTCAACCTCTAAACACACAAGTACAATGAAAAAATTAATCAGCTTATTATTACTCTCTGTGCTTGTCAGCATGCAGGGGTATGCATTCTGCGGCTTCTACGTTGCCAAGGCAGATGCAACATTATTCAACAACAAAAGCGAAGTGATATTGGTGCGCGATGGCCGCCGCACTGTAATCACAATGAGCAATGACTTTAAAGGTGATGTGCGCGACTTTGCAATGGTAGTGCCTGTTCCAGTTGTGCTTAAAGAATCAGACATTCGTGTAACAAAAAGAACAGTATTCGAAATGCTCGATTCTTACTCTGCTCCGAGACTTGTAGAATACTACGATTCCAATCCATGTCAACAATATTATTTGTACGACAACGCAGAAACGACAAGCGTCACC
This sequence comes from Bacteroidota bacterium, assembly GCA_046046035.1. Taxonomy (GTDB): domain Bacteria; phylum Bacteroidota; class Bacteroidia; order Flavobacteriales_D; family Sanyastnellaceae; genus JAIXWP01. Next base: position 2,324 of record JBJOKO010000344.1, read on the forward strand.
TTTAATACATCTATGAGCAGCAACGATGCATTCACAGTAAAAGGAAACTCGTTTGTTAAAATTGAAGCACGCTATCAAATTGGTGAATATGATATTCTTATTCTTTCTGCTAAAGAAAGCAATGGATTAAAAGATTGGTTAATAGCTAACGGATATAAAATACCAGAAACCGCTGCCGAAGTATTACAACCATACATCAAGAGCAATATGAAATTCTTCGTTGTAAAAGTGAATCTAGACAAAATGAAAGGCGGTTCTTTTGATTATTTGAGTCCAATACAACTCGAATTTGAACATGATAAATTCATGTTGCCTATCCGTCTGGGCATGGCTAATAGTACTGGAAGTCAAGACATGATTGTATATGCATTTACTCGTCAAGGTCGCGTAGAATGCACTAATTACAGAACAATGAAAATGCCTACAGATCGTAAAATTCCTCTTTTCGTTAAATCCCAATTTGGTGAATTTTACAAAAATCTGTTTGCGAAAAATTATAAGCAAGAAGGCAAGAATGCCGTCTTCCTAGAGTATGCATGGGACGTGACTCCTAACTGGGGAATGAAATGTGATCCGTGTGTTGGACCGCCACCATTGCAACAAGAGTTTGCCGATGCCGGAGTTTGGTGGGCGAACGATGGAAGCGGCTCACAGACCTTCTTCACTCGACTTCATGTGCGTTATGAAAAAGCAAAATTCCCTTCGGATTTGACTTTTCAATTAACTCCAAACAATGAGCATTATCAAGCGCGTTACGTGCTTACTAATCCTGCAACTGGCGAATTTGATTGTGAGGCCGGTCAAGAATATTTGGAGAGTTTGAGTGAGCGAAGAAAACTCGAAGTGGATGAATTGTATGCACTGACAGGAAAAACAGATACTAAATCCTCTGCGTATATCAAGGAGTTCAACAAGTTTAAAAAAGCCACTGAGAAGAAAAATAGCGTACCGTTTTTGCTATTTACTTGGTGGAAAAATAACGGTGGTAAGCTGATGATTTCGTTGGCGCTAATATCTCTTTCGATA
>JBJOKO010000345.1:0-3329 GCA_046046035.1 Bacteroidota bacterium
TCGAACCATGGAGAAGCACTGCATTCCCAGTAATTAAAGACTTGATGGTTGACCGCGGTGCATTCGATCGCATTCAACAAGCAGGTGGTTTCGTTTCTGTGAATACAAGCGGCCGCACTTTAGATGCAAATGCTATCCCAGTGCCTAAAGAAGATGCCGACAAATCATTTGATGCAGCTTCTTGTATCGGTTGTGGCGCTTGCGTGGCAACATGTCCAAATGGATCTGCAATGCTTTTTGTTTCAGCAAAAGTTTCTCAATACGCACTTCTCCCACAAGGTCAAGTTGAGCGCAAAGAGCGTGTATTGAACATGGTGAAGAAAATGGACGAAGAAGGTTTTGGTAACTGCTCTAACATCGGTGCATGTGAGGTTCAGTGTCCAAAAAATATTTCTCTAGAAAATATCGCACGTATGAACCGTGAGTATCTCATGGCCAACGTGAAGCCTGAGAACTAAGCGGTTTTCAGAAAAAAATTGAATTGTTGATTTTTGATTTTTTATTTGTGATTGGAAGATTTGGTCACAACTGAAAAATCAAGAGTCAACAATTTTTTTTATATTTATTTTCAAGCAAATTATCCATACATGAAGGCAATATGTGTTTTCTTTATTTTGGTAATTATGAACCTTCTGGCTCATGGACAGGGACTTGAAATTGTCACCAATTCTTATGGGAGATCGACCTTTAATGAAATAGTTGATAATGGTGCGGTGGTGGAATACTACAGCTATCTGAATGCTGAGTTTGCTATTTACGATATGTCCCTGCAGTATAAGGGGCAATTTGTATTAGGACGAAGTAATGATTCGCGTCTGCTCGAGGTGACTAAATGCTCAAGTCATTATTTGTTCGTTTTTCTTAATTCCAAGAATAATCTGGATTTTGAAATTTACACTGACAAGGGTGAGATAACTGGAAAGTGGACACTTAGTGATTTAAGTGTTTTGCAAGAAATGCAAATCTCTTCTTTGGCAATTGGTAGGGAGTTGGACTATAATTTGGTTTTTCCCGTGGTTAATGCTGGGTTTGTGATCCAGTTACCTACACGAGAAAAGAATTATGGTATGGCGGTTAAAATGCTCGATTTTAAAGCGAATATCATTTGGAGTTGGAATACTGAAAGTGGGGCAAATTATTTTGGAGATGTATTGGCAGTTTCTGCTCAATCCATATTGATAACACTAAATCAGAAAGACGCTGTTTTGGGAAGTGAAATGGAATTTATTTGTAAAGCGCTTCGAACAAATGATGGAAAGGAAATTTTTAGCCGGAATATGATCGATAAGGGCGAGCAAACCCTTTGTGTTCAATGGGGATTTACGGAATTTTCAGGTGCTGAAATTTCGCATGTTATTATTGGAGAGTATTTCCGAAAAGGTAAAAATGCACTTCGCGATAAAAGCGAAGGCATATTCATTCAAACATTAGATTCGAGAGGTGAGGAAAAGAGGTTGAAGAAATTGTCATGGGATATTGAGTTGAAAGAATTAACATCATCCACACGCAATGCTTCGTTACTCATTCAAAATGCAGTGAGAACTGGAAATGGAGAGATTGTGTTGGTCGCTGAACAGTATAGGAAAACTGTAAATATGGGGACGGCATTATCCAATTTGGTTTTTGACGATGATGATGCTATTTTGGAAATACAAATACATGATTTGGTCGTTTTTCGGTTTTCAGAGACGGGAGAATTAATCAGCCAATACACAATCAATAATCCGGTCCGACACATTGCATGGGATGATGGTTCTGCAATTCAATCCTCAGTGGTGTTAGCGCGCCGAATAAAAAAATCAGGATATTTTGCCTATCGTTTTTCTAGCGTCGATAACAGTAATGAGGTGGTACGCGTGGTATACAGCCTTACTTTTGACCCTGAATACCGACGAAAAAAACATGCAGATATTATTATTGGTGTCGTCGAGTCACGTTCTGGCTATACAAATTCGTTTAAAGTTCCGCTGATATCGGAGGTAAGTTTGTTTGGATTGTATGGTGCTAAGCCGGGATTCATAACCTTAGCAGAATACAGTCCGAAATTTGATTTGTTGCAGCTGAAATTGGTAGAATTGAAACCTACTCTTTAGTCAGAGGAGCCATTTCATCCGCTTTCAATTTTTGGAAAAATTCACTTTCTTCGAAAGCAGGAAGGAGGACAAGAGAGAAGTTGTATATCGGTTCATAGAGATACGACTTCTTTTTTTGTTCTTCCGACATCAAGTCATATTTCGCATCTAGTGAATTGAAGAGAATAAACATCACACTGAGCGATAGAATAAATTTCGTGAGAGAGAAAAATGCTCCACCGACTTTATTCCATGTTTCTGCTCCTCCTGCTTTCACCGATTTGGTAATTAATCTTCCCAAGAAGAATAGTCCGACGATTACCAAAATGAGAATTAGCAAAAATGAAATAATTGGCAAGTTGGATGATTGCACATCGAATTTTTCGCGAAGCACCGAAGAGGTCCAATCGCTAAGATGAATACCCAAATAGATTCCAACGAAAATGGAAAGCAACGAGAATACCTCGATTACAAATCCATTTTTCCACCCTCTCCATATCGCGAATCCGATTGGAATCAAAAGAAATAAGTCCAGATAGCTAACCATGAGCCGAAAGTAGTCTGCTCTTTTTTATCCTTTTATTCAATTAAAGGTATTTATAGAACGAGCGATGTTGATAGATGGTAGTGGGTAAAAGGTGGTAAGTAGTAAGTTGGAGGTGATTAGGTGTTTTGGGACTTATTGATTTGCGACTTTTTATAGAGATATACGGGCACCGCTATTCCACTCATTGCAAATAACAATACAAGCCAAATCGGATTGAGCTTTTTATCCTTAATCGCATCAATTATGCAGGCAATCCAAACACCGATTATGCAAAACACTGCCGCATAAAGAAATACTCTTCTCATTTCTCCTAGATCTGAGGAGATATAAAATATAGTCAATGGAATCGAAAGCAAGTAAAGCGCAAGAAGTAATTTTGGGTTTTTCATGGTTGGTAGCAGGTGGTAGGTAGTAGGTAGTAAGTAGTAGGTGACAATTAAATCATAAATAAGAAATAAAAAATCAACAATGCTATCTAGCGAGCTTTGCTCCTAGGTAGGCCATGGGGATGTATGCTAGGACTAAGTCTGTGGCATCGAACCAAAGGGGAGAGGGGAGCATCATGACCATCATAATTCCTCCAATCATAAACACTATTCCTATGGCAATTGCGATAATCATTTTGGATGTTGCCGCAATTTTCGCCGCGATGAAGGCGCCCACGAATGTTCCCAAAGCATGAGCTAGAAAAGGCATAAGAAAGTGCTTCG
>JBJOKO010000346.1:0-3319 GCA_046046035.1 Bacteroidota bacterium
CCTTGAAAATGGGACGGCCGATTAATTTTCCGGTGCTATCCGGAATTCCTTTGGCAAAAGCGGTAAAATCTTGGAAAGAAAACTCGATTCTGGCAGCCTTAACTTCGAGATCGCCGTACTTTACATAAGAGTCCATTCCGTACAAATAGATCTTTTCGGCCTCCAAATCCATCACTGTGCTGTCCTTTCCGAAGTAAAAAACCTCATTATCAATGGCAATTTCGGCTACATCGATAATAGAATCAGGATTGGCAACGTTATTGTTTTGAACCAATTGCAGAGAATCTGGGGTCTGGGACTGGGATACGGCAGAGTTGCTGATGCTTATCAACATCAAAACAATGAAAAAACCGTAAAAGCCGCGCTCCAACGCCATTTGAGCAAAATACTTTTGTAAGATCAGCAGATTATCGGCACCAAAGCTATGCATAAGGAAGCAAAAACGATTGAAATGAATTCGAGAGTTTCATCAAATACAGGGAAACGACTAGCTATTGCAATTCTTGCATGCGCTGCGATTTTTATTGGAGCAACGACCACTCCATTGCGTGATCCCTCAAAAACATTCACCGTTGTCCTCGACGCAGGTCATGGCGGAAAGGACCCTGGAAACCTAGGAACTGGTCGCCACAAGCGCACGGAAAAGGACATTTCCCTAGACGTTGTGCTTGAGTTGGGTAAAATGATCGAGGCGAATTATCCTGATGTCGAGGTGGTCTACACCCGCAAAACCGACATTTTCCCTTCTTTGAATGAACGTGTTAAAATTGCTAACAAGGCTCAAGCTGACCTTTTCATCTCAGTTCACTGCAATGCCAACAACAACAAAGAAGCATTCGGTTCTGAAACCTATGTAATGGGTCTTCACAAATCTGAGGAGAGTTTGCAAACTGCAATGCGTGAGAATGCTTCAATCTATCTTGAGGACAACTATGAGAAGGACTACGCGGGATTTGACCCTAAAAATCCAGACACCTATATTGCTTTGAGTTTGAGAGAAAACGTCTTTTTGGACCAAAGTCTTTCTTTGGCAAAAGGCATTCAGGATGATTTTAGAGTAAAAGTTGGTCGTAAAGACCGTGGGGTAAAACAAGCCGGCTACTATGTGATTTCTTTCACAAATATGCCAAGCGTGCTGGTAGAGCTAGGATTCTTGACAAATAGTACCGAAGAGGATTTCCTTCAAACACCTGAAGGAAAAAGCAAAATGTCCTTGTCGATTTACAAGGCATTCAAAGAATTCCGTGATAAGGCAGCTGCTAAGGCTGGAACAGTGGTTAAAGAAAACCCTGTTGTAAAAGATGACAAAGCTCCTACCAAGCCTAATAACTCGGAAACAAAAACATCGACTGTAGTTTACAAGGAAGTGACCACAGGGGTGAAGTTCCAAGTTCAGATTTTAACATCTTCAAAACCTTTGAATAAGAAATCATCTGAATTCAAGGGCCTTGACAAAGTTGATGAGTACATTAGCGGCAACGTTTACAAATACCTAGCTGGTAGTACGCCAAATTTTCAAGAAGCGAAAGACATGCAGAAGATTCTGCGAGAAATGGGCTTCAAAGACGCTTTTATAGTGGCCTTTGAAAATGGGAAAAAGCTAGATTTGAACGAGGCTATTGCAAAATCAAATAAGTGAGATGAAAGTAACTAAGGAATTCATCATCGGTATAGTAGTGGTACTGACAATTGCTGTACTCTATATCGGGGTGAACTATTTGAAGGGTATAAATCTGTTTTCTAAACAGTCGCATTACTTCGCCGTGTATGAAAACCTAGCTGGCTTGACTGCTTCAAATGCTGTCATTTTAAATGGTTACAAAATTGGGAGTGTGGCTGAGGTTTCCATGAATCCAGATGGTAGCGGTACTCTCATCGTAGAGGTCGTAATCAAAGACAGCAAACTCAATATTCCATCAGACACCAGACTTGAAATTTTCGACGCCGATCTTTTTGGTGGCAAAGCAATTCGTTTGATAATGGGAGAAAGCCCAGTCTATGCTTCCGATGGGGATACCCTGGCTAGTTCTGTCGCATTAGGATTAACAGAAACAATTCGAGAAGAAATAGAACCTTTGAAAAAGAAGACACTCGACCTTTTTGCCAGTGTTGATAGCGTTCTAACCAATCTAAACGAAGTACTAGGCACAGCAAACAGTTCCGACGGTTTGTCGACGGTATTCAATAGTCTAAAAGAGACTATGAAAAACTTAGAAAGCACCACGGGAAATCTTGACCTGTTACTGGCCAATAATAGCGGTAAAATGGATGATATCTTCTCAAACGTAGAATCCATTACATCCAATCTAAAAGACAATAACGCCAGCCTAACCAAGGCCATTAATAACGTTTCAACTCTCAGCGACACTCTAGCTCGTCTAGAATTGGCGACCACAGTGCTTCGCGTAAACAAAGCATTGGGTAGTTTTGAAGAGGTTATAACAAAAGTAAATACCGGAGAAGGCACTCTTGGTCAACTGGTTAACAACGACTCATTGCACACCGAATTAGTAGCTGCTTCACATAGTTTAGATCTTCTTTTAGATGATATGCGTGTGCATCCTAAGCGCTATGTAAGCTTCTCACTTATTGGTCGTAAAGACAAGGCTGAACTTTCTAAGCAAGAACTCGAACAAGTTCGTGAAGAAGTTGGGAAAATGAAGTAATCACCTGTATGGTGATTAACCGAAAAGGCCTTAAGTTTGGCACATCTTAACAAGATTCTATGATTGCACAGGTACTTTTTTTGGTGCTATTGGTTTCAGCATCCTATTTAGCTTGGAAACGATTTGCTTTCGTTAAGCGCAACATCCTGATTGGTAAAGATGTAACCTTAGAAGGCGACAAATCTGTTCGTCTGAACACGATGATCCGTGTGGCCTTGGGTCAGGGGAAAATGTTTACACGACCTATCCCTGCCCTACTTCACTTGATTGTGTATGCTGGTTTCATCATTATCAATATTGAAGTAATTGAAATTCTCATTGATGGATTATTCGGCACCCACCGCGTGCTCTCTTTCCTCGGACCTCTTTACAATTTCCTTATCGGGTCTTTTGAAATATTGGCATTGCTCGTTCTAGTTGCATGTGTTATTTTCCTTGTGAGAAGAAACATCATCAAAATCGCTCGTTTCCAAATGCGCGAAATGACCAAATGGCCGAAGAATGATGCGAATATTATCCTATTTATAGAAATCTGTTTGATGTCTGCATTCTTAAAAATGAATGCTGCTGATTCTTTGTTACAACAAATGGGCAGCGAGCACTATCATGCTGCTGGAAGTTTTCCTGTGAGTCAATTCATCACGCCTTTCATG
>JBJOKO010000347.1:0-3309 GCA_046046035.1 Bacteroidota bacterium
TCCAAGAGCCTTTGCCATCACACTAATCTGATTTTGCTTAGAGGTAAATTCTTCTGTTTTACTTATTCCCATATTGCAATATTACGATAAAGATTTGATTAAACAACAACGACCGGCCAGAGGCTCGGTCGTTGTAACTAAGAAGATGAATCGCATCACCCCTTTGTCCTGTATCGTGCTAATACATTGTCCTTCACTTTGATGAATTCGTTTCCATCAGGTGAAAAATATGGATGCGGTGTGTCTTCTATCTTTCCTTCAATAGCGCCAGTTTCGATATTAAAACGAATAATTTCGTTGATCTCCTCTGGCTTCTTGCCAACCCATAGATAGAATACTTCTCCTCTTACAAATGCTCCTAGATTTTTATCCGTGTTTGTAGAATAAATGACTTTTCCAGTAGCTTTTTCAACACGCGCCAAGCCTTCTTCCGCAGAAATGAAGATGTCATTTTCCAAAAAGATAATCTCCTTTGGTTTTCCAATCTTCATATCTGCCACATCAACTTTGAATTTCATTGACGCAGATTTGGGATCTAGAGCAAACAGATTTCTGTCGCTTGCCACATATAGAATTCCATTTTCATCCAACAAATTAGAAATGCTCTTGAATTTGTCACCCAGATTTTTCATGTCATCACCAACCCACAATTCTTTACCTGTTTGAGTATCGTAGGCAGCTAAACTGAAATCGCCTTCTTCTTTCCATTCAGATATACACGTTTCTGCACCAGTATTAGCATTTTGAATATAGGATTGCACTAGAACTTCTCCCCCATTCTTAACAATCAAAGCACCTGATTCTACTACCATTTCAGTAATAATAGCATCCTTCTTCAAACGTTCAGATGTCCACAAAACATTTCCTGTAGCCAAATCAAACTTCTTGATAGCGCGAACATCCTTTGATAAATCGGCAACATAAACAGCAGAACCATCACATACAGGCATGGGCGCGCGACCTACAATTAATTCGGATTTGAACACTCCAAAATCAAATATGGAGTAGTCAAATGTGGTTTCCCACACTAAGGTTCCTGTTTTTACATCAATTACAGAAAGTCCTTCATAGACAACAAAAACATATCCTGCGTCATAAAACATTGTAATGAAGTCGCCGCCAAAATTGTCGCCGAAGCCTACTACATTGTCACATAAGCTTCTCACGAATGTACCCTGAACAGTAGTGCTCCAGCTCTTATTACCTGAGCACCTTACATTGATAGGAAACTTCTTATTTCTTTGAATAGAACCATTGATTGCAAGAGATTCATAAGACAACTCAAGACTCAAACCTAATTCTTCAAGGTAGATATCTCCCTTCCCTGTCCATTCAGATTCGAACATTCCAGACCAACCAAGTCCAGTAGTCCTATATTTCTCTTCTTTTCGTTTGGTAGGTTCACCCATCTTCTTACCAGTCATTTGATCTAGATAAGTAGTTTCTACCACATCTTTTTTCTTTTCAATTTCGACTACAATGGCCCCCAAATCTTCTTCATAATACCACTTGTCGACTTTCTTTACGCCGAATAATTCCTTAACATTTACTTGCCATAAGACCTTGCCAGTTACAGCATCTACTCCACAGAACTCCGATTTATCTCCGGCAAATACGAGGGTCTCTTCTTCATTACTTGCCCATTTATCAACGGAAACGGGAAATTTGATTTCATAAAGCTTTTTGAATTCCTTTTGTGCAAAGGCACTTACAAGCAAAAGCATGCTTGCAAAGATTGTTGTGATTAATTTTTTCATGGTGTGTGCGATTAATTAGTGACCCAAAAGAAGTTCACTAATCAAGGCAGCGCCATCCCCAAAAAGTAGTAGGAAAATTATCTGTCGAGATTTCTCAACTTATTGATTGCTTCAATTTTTGACTGCACTTGAAGCTTTCGATAGATATTTCGAATATGCGTACGAATGGTTTCAGTGCTCACACCAAACATATCAGCAATCTCCTTGTATCTCAGTCCATCCGCCAATTTGCGCAAAATCTGGTTTTCACGATCCGTCAATTCTTCCGAGTGCAATTCTTCGCTTTTCTCTTTGAATGAAGCAATCACTTTGCGGGCGATGGAGCCGGTCATTGGCGAACCGCCTTTTGCTACTTCATCAATAGCATCTAGGATTGAAGCTGGTCGACCGCTTTTCAATATATAGCCCGTGGCTCCCGCTCTGAGCGCATCGAATACATGCTCATCATCTTCAAAAACAGTTAGGACAACCGAATGAACATTCGGGTGCTCTTGAGCAATGATTCTTACCACATCAATTCCAGATTTTCCGGGTAAACCTATGTCTGTTAGAAGAATAGTACAGTCTTTCCAAAGGTCGCTGGATAGAGCGTCCTCCGCATTTTCAAAAGCACCAAGAACATGAAATCCATCCGTAGCAGCGCACAAGGAAGCTAATGCTTCGCGTGTGTCGGCATCATCTTCAATTAGTATTAATGAAATTTCATTCATATTCACAAATTCACCCGAAAGTAGTAGATGGCTAAATTATGATTTTAAAATTGAACTTAATGGCATCTCGAAAATGACCTCTGTACCCTTTCCTGAAACAGAGTTAAACTCGATTTTACCTTCATTCGCCAAAACACGAGATTCCATATTGCCAAGACCACGACCACGGCGGATTTCATCCATATCGAATCCTATTCCGTTGTCCTTTACCGAACCCTTAAGAATACCATTTGAAATAGAAACAGAAACCTCCACCCGAGGCGCTTTACTGTATTTGGCAGCGTTGTGGAGCATTTCTTTATAAAGAAGATAAATATCTCTAAATGCAGATTGCTTTAGATTGTAGTCGCCATGTGCTTCGTCGTTCCAACCAGCAGACCAATCGCAATCGTCAGCAAATTGATTGAGCATCTCTCTGGTTTTTGCCTTCAGATCATTCAGCGTTGTATTGTCAGTATTCAATAGCCAAATCAATGATCGCATACCGAGAGACAATTGATCAGCCACAGCTTCAATTGGTTCCAGCTTATAGATGGGAACACCAGTATCCTTTTGCACCGCTGCAGTGACCCAACGAATGCGACTAATTCCGCTTCCCAATTCATCGTGCAGATCCTGTGCTATTCGACCACGTTCGCTTTTTTCAGTTTGCGCTACCAACTCCCATTCACGTTGACGTTGTTTGAATCGATACCAGCGATATCCTACGAAAACAGCTATTACAATCAACGCAATAGTCATGGCCATCAAAATCAAATAGAGTCGATTTCGTTCGTTGATCTGATTGGTAAGTTGGTTTTCTGCTTCTAATTTTCCAATAGTTAATTCCTTCTTCTCCACTT
>JBJOKO010000348.1:0-3295 GCA_046046035.1 Bacteroidota bacterium
AGCCATATCTGCGTAAAATCTTTTCGTCATTGAACTATCTTGAAGTGTAGCCACAGCAAGATTTCCTTGTGCTTTAAAACCTTGTCCACTGATAACACCGGCAGTGAAATAATCTTGTTTGAATGCCACCCAATTTGTAGTGGTTTCAGGTTGCTTTACATCGTCACCACTTTCTTTCAAATAATCACGGTCTTCATCTTTTTCTTGGAAATAAACCGAGCATTTCGTGCGCTCAGCAGTAATTCCTTTTTCATTAGCAATACCAGTCGCCAACCATTCTAGGCGTAGGTTTTTGCTACCCAATTCTAGTTCGTTGCCAAGACCAACAACATTCACTTTACAAGGAATGTCGTACGCGTTTGGTTCGATGTGATAAACGAGTTCTAGGTATTTGCCTGGTACATTAGAAGCGAGTCTCATAACAAGATCTTTCGCTTCTGATTTTGCATCAACGCTTTCAGCGCTTGATGTGAAATAGAAATAATCACTTGACAAATCACCTTTGCCAGACAAACTGAAATTCAATTTCATTTTTGACAAGCTATCCACCCAAAGTTGAATTGGAGCTTTGTCGCCATAACGAGTGTAACCATCAACGAGAGTTACATTCTTGATCATCCCTCCTTTGTTGGATACAACCATTTTGATTTTGTTGTTCTCAACAACAATTTCCTTTTCTGAACCCAGAGCAGCATTCGAAAGAACACCGAATTTTGAGTTTAGAGCTTGACTAAGGGCTGAATCAGAAGCAAAAACTTCTGGTGCGATTAGAGGTTTTTCGGCAGGTGGAGTTACTGGAGTTTGAACAGCTGCTTGCACCTTCGCAAGACTATCCAATCTGTGTTGTTCGGCTGCTTGTTCTGGAGATGGCGCATTAAGCCAAGAGAATCCAATTACTAGAAGTAACATCAGCACAATGCCGATGATTGTATTACGGTCAAAATTCATAGGTTCTGCAATGAGGGCGCAAAAGTCGGCACTAAGTGGGCTAATTGAACCATTTTGGGAGTTTTTTTTACACTCTTTTTAATAAAAAAGCAGAAAAAGCGGGAAGTTTGCCACGCCGAAATCCACTTTCTTGCAAAATAACAAACACATATCCACGTTGGCGACCGCAACTATCTTGCTGACTATCTGTGTTTTAGTTGTTTTTCAGCTCGTATTTGGGTCAGTTACAATACCATTTAGTGAAGTATTAGACATTCTCACTGGACATGGCGCCGACGGACCTAATCGAGTAATTGTTCTAGAATCTCGACTTCCGCGCACCCTTTCCTCTTTTTTTGGAGGAATTGCACTTGCCTTAAGTGGTTGGATGATGCAAACGCTATTTAGAAATCCCCTCGCTGGCCCATCAATCCTCGGAATTACAAGCGGCGCCTCTCTGGGAGTTGCAATCGTAGTGCTTAGCGGAAGTTTCTTCGGACTCAACCTCGCTTCAACTTTTGGTTCACTCAGTATTGTGGGCGGGGCCCTATTCGGCTCATCTGTTATTCTTTTTATAATGCTTCTTGCAGCAAGCAGAATGAAAGATCAAATCACTCTTTTGATTATAGGAATAATGGTCGGCCATTTCACGGGTGCTATAGAAAGCATTTTGCAATACAAAACTTCTGAAAGTTCACTGCGCAGTTTCATCATCTGGGGTATGGGAAGTTTTGCTGATACGAATTACACCGAAATTACCATTCTCTCAATAGTTACGCTAATCTCAATCGTTCCCATTTTTTTCAAAAGAAATGCGATGAATATCATGTTGCTTGGCGATGATTATGCTCAATCGATGGGTATTCAAGTAAAGAAAATGCGTGTGTTATTGATCGTTCTCGCAGGTTTACTTGCAGGAGTTGTTACAGCCTATTGCGGCCCAATCGCCTTTGTCGGTCTTGTGGTTCCCCATATTGCGCGCATGTTACTTCGCACTGCAGATCATAGAAAACTATTCTTCCCAATTGTTTTACTTGGAGGAATGATTGGTTTGGGTTGTGACTTTATATCACGAATTGCAGAGATTCCTTTAAACGCTATTACTTCTGCATTAGGCGCACCAGTTGTGATTTGGATATTACTAAGAAGTTCAAAAACAAAAGCAATCATTTGATGAAATCACTACTTGAAATAAACAATCTAAAAGTAGGCTTTGATCAAAAAGTGCTCATCACTGTTTCCAAAAAATTCGAAGCAGGGAAAATTGTTGCGCTAATAGGTAGAAATGGAACAGGCAAAAGTTCGCTTATTCGAACAATAGCTGGACTGCAAAAAGAACTTGGAGGAAGTGTAGAAATAAATGGTATTCATCTTTCCACATTACCCCCAATTGAAATCGCAAAATTGATCAGTGTCGTCTTTACTCAACGTCCAATGGTAAATGGGATTGACGTAATAACGCTTCTCGAAATGGGTACTTACCCTCATCAAAAAGAGAGTGATTCATTTCAAGAAAAAATAAATCAAGTGGTTGGAGAACTTCAACTCGAAGGTCTTTTATTCAAATCCATAGAAAGTCTTAGTGATGGGGAATTCCAAAAAGCGATGATTGGCAGGGCATTGGTGCAACAAACCTCGGTTATTTTGCTTGATGAGCCCACTGCATTTCTCGATTATGTAGCAAAAGAAGAAGTGATGCGTTTGCTTCGCCATATTGTTCACTCTTCGAATAAACTCATATTATTCTCTAGCCACGATTTGACTTTGGTAGAAAAGTATGCTGATGAAAAATGGATCATCGAAAGTGTTTCTTAAATATTGATTAATGTAGTAGTATTGCAAAGGACACAGCCACTATGAGTAATTTCCGTTTAAATCAGACAAGTTCCGGTTTCATTCACTTTCTGAGAGCCATTTTATCCCAGATTGTGATGATTGGTCATGTGCTAATTTTGAATGGGCTCTATTCATACGAAAGCGCTCTGGGAGGACTTCCTCCTTATGCCGTTATGGTTTTTTTCATTCTTAGCGGATTTGTTATTTCATATTCGGTAAACCTTAAAGACAAAAATTACGGATTCAATAATTATCTGGCTGATCGATTTGCGAGAATATTTTCCGTGGTGATTCCAACCTTGCTATTCACATTAATACTTGGATTAATTGGCATCGCTATTTCGGGAGAATCGCCTTTTTCTATGAATCCATGGCATTTCTTCAGTACGCTTTTAATGCAGCAAGAAAATTTGTTATTGCTCAAATTTCAGTACTATTTACCCAACGATCCAATGTATAATATAATTGGATTTTTTGGGGAAAACCTTCCACTATGGTCATTGTCTCTTGAGTGGTGGAAGTATGTATTTTT
>JBJOKO010000349.1:0-3292 GCA_046046035.1 Bacteroidota bacterium
AGGTCAGTCGCAACTTCTATATTCGATTAATAAGCCTGGATCGACTGTAACTAGTTATCTCTATGGGACAATACACATGGGGGATAGTGTTCTTCATTCATGGGACGACAAATTCTATGAAGCATTCTATTCTTGCGACGCTTTAGTTGGTGAGCTTGTCTTGGTAAACGATAGCATCGATGTTCAGCGAGACATGCTGAAAATAATAGCACCAATGATTATGGCTCCTTATGAAGGAACTGTCTCCGCTGACACAATGAAATTCATTATAGATTATTTAACTGCTGAATTCGATTCTGCGACTGCTGAAGGCTTAACTAAAATAAAACCATTCTGGTCCATGCTCTTGACTGATCAGCTTCTGAAAATTAAACAAGCCAATTTAGCTGATACACTAGAGTTTGTTGAAGAGCCAGAGAACACAGATACGTTGAGCTATTTTGCCATTGATATTCAACTACAATACATGGCCAATGAAGTTGGAATGGAAGTATCAGAGCTTGAAACAATGCAATCACAAATAGATTTAATATTTTCTCTCGGAGAAAATGTTACATGGGGAACATTTTATGACTTCATAAAAAAACCTTGGGAATTAAATGCACTCGGTTCAAACGTTTCACCTGATGGCATTCGGGAAGATTATTTAAAACAAGATGCAGCTGCTCTTGCCAATCTATTCATAGAAACAGGCATTTCCAAAGAAAATAAAAAACTCTTTTTTATCGATCGTAATATGAAAATGGAAAAAGGCATGATTGACTTTATGAGCGATAATAGAAAGTACTTTTTTGCTGTTGGAGCTGGGCATCTTTTTGGAACAGATGGATTGCTTGATTTGCTTTCAAAATCGGGCTATACTCTTACTCCCGTGCCGTTTACATTCACGAAACTATAAAGCATAGAACACCCTTCATTTTTTTTGGTTAACTTTTTGGTAACGAAAAGTCAAATACCAAAAAAATGAAATTCAGCCTCTCTTTTCTCCTCGTATTCCTATTTATTACAATCTCAAATAAGTCCCTGTCGAGCAATCAAAAAAGACTTGACAGCATAAGTATCGTTATTCTCGATCAATCCTATTTTTCACCAATGGGGCTGTTGCCAATCGCTTTTGAAGCCCGCATGCAGAATGGGAAAAAACACAGTAGTAAGCCACAAGATATTTATTCAGATCGATTTAAAATCACCGACAAATCTATTGTTTGGCAAAATGGGTACCTCTATGCTCAATTGCCTGAATTGTATTTGCAGGGTTCGAAACTAGATTTAGATGTTGGCTTTCGCAGTGCTGAAAAACAATTTCATCTTGAATATCAATTACCAAAAGTTATAGATCTCGATTTAACCGTTGATTATAGCGTTATGTCCGAAAGTCGTTTAAATCCGAAGGTGCAACTAAAATTTGATAATGGCGCGATATGGAATATTTCGCCTTGGGGCAAAGACAGCATTTGGGCGAAGTGTTTTGAAATTTATTTGAATAAAGAACTTGTTGAAGGCAATTATTTATTCGCACCTGGCATCAACCCAAATTCACAAAAGACATTGGATTACTTCGTGATTTGGAAACCCAATTTCACAATTAATAGTTCCAGTCTAAGCGTAATGGATTACAATGTTAGATATTACATAAACGCAGCGGGTGCAGACGGAAAGTCCCGCGGTCCATGGGATTCAGGACATGGTCATCACGGATCAAATGCTACAGCTATAAATATTTGGTTGACACTTGACAGCACCACAAATCAATTGAACGCCAAGATTCAAAGAAATCATTGCACAGAAACTAAGATGATTTTTGCAGGAATTGGCGCAATTCAAATAGTAGCAAACGGAGGAAACGGAGGAAATGGCGGTGAAGGCGACACGGGCAGAGAGGCACCCGAAGGATCAGGTAAAAAAGGCGGTTGTGGCGGCGACGGCGGTGATGGAGGCGATGGAGGAAATGGAGCGAATGTCAATATTTACTACACCTCAGAAACCAGTCCTTATTTACACCAAATAGAAATAGTGAACGCAGGAGGTATTGGAGGAAAGGGCGGTAAAGGCGGAAAGGGAGGTTTGGATGATGAAGTAGAAGAAACTCTTATAGATGCATTCTTGAATGGACGTGGCCCACGAGGGAGTGACGGCCGAGATGGTCGTAATGGTCTAGCCGGTAATATTGATTACTTCTTGATAAAATAAAAAAAGCCCCATCGAATGATGGGGCTTTTTTGAAGTCTATATATATCATGCTTTTTCTTTCGAGCCCAAGGAAATCGTAGCTCCCAACTCTAAATAAGTGGAGAAAACACCTTTAATTCCTGTCACAGAACCAAATTGAGCTTGATAGCCGATTCTTCCAACAGATGGTAAAAATCTTACCCCTACTTCAAAACCCAATTTTTGCTTCTCATTGTATTGGTCAATTTCGTGAGCCGTATAATACACAGCGTTGGGATCACTATTGAACCCACCAGTAGAACGATGAAAATAATATACATCTTCCAATTCTTGAGATAATGCTAAAATCATGTCTGCATAAAAAAAGACAGTTCCTGAATTACTGCGCTTCCCATAATCCTTCACATTAACCAACAAATTCGTCATTTTAGCACGTCCAATCCCAATTCTCAATTGAGAATAATTCAAATAAGTAGATTGGTCTTCAGTGAAAAAATCAACATCTGATTTGAAATCTCCTCCATGCAAATGATACCATTGAAAACCTTGACGGTAGCCCAATCTTAGTCCTGTGCTTTTCAAAATTTTTGCTGGCACCATGGTGTAATATTTCACATTACCAGATGATCGCACATGAACATCCAATTCTGTTTGCTCTAAATTCTGTTTAAAAAAATAGGTTCCTTCAATATGAAAATACCGAGACCATTGATCTTCAAACTGACTAGCAACAAAAGCGCTTGCTGGGTATTCCGAACCGTCTTGAGTTTCAGGCATTAATTTATCACCCAACAAAATATTGTAAGTCGTACTCAAATAAACCTTCTTGAATTGTGCTTCAAATCCAAAGTTCGCAGCATATACAGAAAAATTCGAACTCGCAGGTTGAATAGTCCAAAGAGGAATTCTAGCACGATACACTTGCATATCCTCCGGATCATCTTTAAGCACTTCAACATTGATTTGGCCTTGTGCAACTATTGAGACAAACAACGCAATCGTCGCGAAAATATATTTAAGGTTCATGATAATATTGTTTTAGGGCACGAATAATCCTACGCTTAACAAGGTGAACAGTTGCCACCACAATCGACTCCTGTTTCTGTCCCATCCTGAACACCAT
>JBJOKO010000350.1:0-3288 GCA_046046035.1 Bacteroidota bacterium
TAACGATCCGCCAAGCACATGTATCGTTCCAAATATCAAAATGTGTAAGAATGGATCATATACAGGTGATGTTGTAGTGAACAGTTACATTGATCTAAACGAAGGCCAGACCACTTATCTTACAGACTTCTCAACGAACGTAGGAACTGTGGAGTTTGATTCATTAGGCAACGTTACTTTTATTCCTCCTCAAGGATATGTTGGATCTATCACGATCACATATACAGTCTGCGATACCGGCGAACCCTCACAATGCTCCACATACAATAATTCGACATGGGTTGTAGTCACAGATTTGATAACCGTTTCAACAAATCAATTGATAAATCCCACTTGTCTGGGAAGCAGCAATGGTAGAATTGTAGTTTCAGCTACTGGCGGAATGGGGTATTTGATGTACAGTTGGAATACAGGCGGTACCAATACTTATTATAATAACTTGCCTGTTGGCACTTACTCTTTAACTGTTCATGATCACGGCAATTGCGCCACCGATACGACCGTATATTATACATTGTCAGCTCCACAAATATTATCCTACTTGGCCGAGAACATTTCAGTTGATTGCAATACAGACTTGGCTAGTTTCAACATTATTCCGCAAAATGGAACAACGCCTTATGCAATCTCTTGGTTTGATGGAACAGATTCTGATTCACGTTCTGTTCCTGTTGATCAAACATGGAGCTTAAGCATTACTGATAACATCGGATGTCATCTGGACACATCGATTTTTGTTTCAGGTGAAAGCTGTACTCTGAATAATTTCATATTCCCTGAAGGCTTTTCTCCCAATTATGATGGAATAAACGATCTATTCTTTATTCAGAATTTTCCTCCTTCATTTACAGGTAAGCTTGTGATTTGGAATTTAAATGGTAGAACAGTATATGAGCGCGACAACTACCAAAATGATTGGTCCGGTATTGATGATCTGACGGGAGAACGAGTTCCGAACTCAACCTACTTCTACATTTTCGAAGATGTAAAAACAGGCGATAAAAAAGAAGGCACAATAACCATTCAATACTAACAGAGATGAAAAAAATATTTACTCTATTCTTATTGGTTCTTGCTGCAAATAGCTTTTTTGGACAAACGCCTTTCGCATCTGCATCATTAAGGAATTCGGTATTCTTATATAATCCATCGGAAAGTTCTGATTCAATTTCAATGCTTGCAATCAATGCACGCACGCAATGGATAGGAGTGGGGCAGGCAACACCAAACCAAGGAGCGTTGTATTACAGAAAGCTATTTGGAAAAGGAAAAATAGGTCTAGCAGCGCAAATGAATCACCTTCAATATGGCGTTTTCAAACGCTCTAGTTTTATGGTTGATGGTTCATACAATCTAAAAACGAACTACGGTCAATTTGCATTGGGACTGAGACTTGGCGCGGAATTGTGGTCTTATAATCTTGCAGATGTTTATGTGCATGATGCTAGTGATCCTCAATTTTCCACCAATATTTCCAATGAAATTTCCGCGAACCGAGGGTTAGGCTTCAGCTATAAATGGAAGTTTATAAAAGTTGGTTTTTCACTTCCGCGACTTATGGAAAATGATATTGCCGATGTGGATGGAGTTACTACTGTTCTGACGAGATTGAGTAAAAAGTCTTCTTTATTGGGCTATATCAATGTTTCTAAAACGATTAAAGATCAATTTCAATTGGACTTCATGGCTGGCTATATCGGTTCTGAAATCGATAAAGCACAACCTTGGTTTGATGTCAAAGTGGGATATAAAAACATGGTTGAGTTGGGAGCTCAATACCGCTACTCAAATAGTTTTTCATGCTATTTGACCTCAACTATCAAGTCAAATTACAAATTGATATTTGCTTTTGAAATGCCTGTGAATTCTAATATTCCAGGTAAAACGGCTGAGATTGGACTTCAGTGGTTATTATCTTCAAACAAAACAAAAACTGCAGAAAATGAATAGAATTTTACCCCTCTTATTTTGTCTCTATGCTCCAACGCTTTTTGGACAAATGTATCCTGTTTATTCATTTAGTGCCGGAGAAGCAGTTGCATCCAATTGTAGTCAAATTACAACTTCTGTTTATGACGGTTGGGAGCTATATCAAACGGAAGACAATAACTACAATGGGATTCATACGCTTGATTTTTGTGGTGCATATGCTGATAATGCATTTAAGTATTTCAATGCAGATTTAGACAAGGCTATTTTTATAAAAAACACAGTCGAACAAATTCCACTCGAACCAAATCAATCGTATACGATTCAGAGCGAGAATGTTTTTGGATATAGCGCAGACTTTAGTAATCCAAATCTATGCGGTCAAGGAATTTGTCAGGGCGCCATAATTGAAGTAGAAGTTCCGGATGATCCGAACGACCTTGATGATTTGCCTGAAATAAGAACTCATTATCTCGAAGCTGTTTATGTTGATGGTCTATTACGAATGCCATGTTTTGCTTCTGAATATTTTGAAAATCAAAAAATAGTGTCTTTCATTATTCGTGTTTTTCCACAAGGTATACAAGGAAATATTCAATATCCATATTTGGAATTATGGAAATCAGAACAAATTCAAGAAATCGATACGGCATATTTACTTGACGACGTTTTTAATAATAATATATATTTCTACAATGATTTTTCAGCATACATGGTTATGCATGATCCTCTGTCTTTTCCTAGTGCGCAGAATGTGACTTTTGCTGAGGCTGCTTCTGATGTTGATAATACCCAAGTTCAGGATATTACAATTGGAATGAGCAACTATAGTACTCTTGTATTCCAACCTTTCACAGATATCCGAGGAGCGCTCATAGAAGGGAGCGAAACCGAAAGACATAATGTAATACTTACGCTTGAAAATGCCAATGTTTGCATTACATATTACTTTTTTGAAATTGTCATGGAACCGGGCGATGAGCTGGCAATTACCAGAGCCAATGTGATGATGAATCACGGTTCTTGTATCAGAATTGAAAAAGATGCAACGCTGAGGATAAATGAGAATTCGCATTTTGATTATGGATACAATGGAGAGGGGATGATTGCGCTCAACAGCGGCTCTTCTCTAATTTTAGAAAAGAATGCTTCAATCGAGTTCAATTCCATTTTCTCTATGTGGGAAAATCCTTGGGAGGAAACACCTTCTAATATTGAAATCTATGTCAATCCCGGCAACAAACTGGTATTCGGAAAATATTCTTCTATTGCAAATAAATCTATTGACAACAGAATGAAACTAGTCATTCATGCTAATGTCGGGTTGGTGGATTTATCAGGACTTTCGGATGAAGATCT
>JBJOKO010000351.1:0-3276 GCA_046046035.1 Bacteroidota bacterium
GGACTCACGTTTTGAACGGAACTTGCCTTTGATCCTGATACTTCTGTTTGTTGGGCATCTTCCTTTTGACATGAGGCGAACAGGAATCCTGCCGCTGCTACATAAAGAACTAATTTTTTCATATTCATTATTGGTTTGATAATTTATATGACAATGTTAAGCCGCCGGGGAAGGGTCGTGTATCCGTTTTTGTGTAATATCTTACAGTTTTGGATTTTCTTTAAACGAAAAAAGGCTACCGGTTATGGCAGCCTTTTAATATATTATATGTGTTGGGTTAATCCCACGATTGAGTGCTTCCCAGTTTTACACGCTGTACATTCATGACTTCATAGGTAGTGGCACTGGTTCCTGTTTTTGTGATAAATGCAACTACGTAGGTGTCTGCAGTTTTTAATCCGTTTGTGCTGGTGGTGTATACTTTTATTTCTTTTCCTCCTTGAAGAAGTGAGGTTGAGCTGATCGCATCTCCAAGCGGTGCGGAGAGTACCTTTCTTAAAGTATATTTATGTTGATGTCCGATAATTGGATCGCCCAGACTGTTGTATGGATGTCCGCCTGTTGAATTATACGCATTGCGTTGGTCATATTGGTTGCCTGTTCCGGTAACGTTTTCTTCAACTATGTATGTGGTGAGTGTATAGCTTCCTGATAATACCTGGTTGAATCCGGTGTGGACAGTAATCGTTGCATCAGTTCCGTTGATTGCACTTTCAATTGCTAATCCGCATTTGGCGGTCTTTACTTTTGCGATGTCGAAATTTGACTGCCATTGTGTACGGTTTAATATTGCGTAGGAAAGAGATGCAGTTCTGTTAACCATTCCTGAAGGAATTGTCATCGGATTGCCATTACTGAAGGCATTAGTAAGTGAGGTGTACTGCGCAATTTCCATTCCATCTGCGAAGTGAATGTGTACAGGTATTGTCTTGGAGGAATTGGCTGATAAGATGTTCTCCAGTTTAGCAAACCCATCAGTGCTTTGCGATTGCCCTGCACCGGTGAATATCTCCATCAATACCTTCTGTGTGAACGTGGATGGTACAGTGGCTAATCCTCCGCTGTTTGTGCCTCCCGTTGTTGCTGCGTCCTGTGTGTCATCTTTACTGCATCCCTGAAACAGTAAGATGGCTAAGCTGAATACAATTAGTTTTTTCATTCCTGGTTTTTATGCAATTTAATGTTGCGGAGTATCTGTAAAGACTGAATCTCCGTTTCGTTATTACATTTTACGTGGAATAGGAGGTGAGTGTTTCTTTAATTTTTAGATGTAAGATTTTACTTGAAATGATCGGTTTTAGTGGAATATCGCCTTGTTTTTAAAACGATTTCAGCTTAATTCTTGTTATATTCTGAAATAAGTACATTTGTCAAGATGTAATATTCTCGTCATTATGGAAGTAAAAAGATTCGTGATCAGGGTTTATGGCTTTATTCATTCCGGAATGAAAGAGGTCTTGATTGCAGAGGAGTTTCATTACAATACATTCATGCGAAAGTTTCCCGGTGGTGGTCTCGATTTTGGAGAAGGTACAGTGGAATGCCTTCGTCGTGAGATCCGTGAGGAGTTAAATGTGCACGCGGAAATTGGTGATCACTTGCATACTACGGATGTGTTTGTACAATCCGCCTTTAATGGTGAACACCAGGTAATGGGAATTTATTATCTGGTTGAAGCACCATCAGAGTTGTTGACGAGATATCGTGATTCCTATGCGCTTCCGCAAGTGAATGGTGAAGAGCGTTTTCGCTGGGTTGCTGTGAGTGATTTGGAAAATGAAGAGTTTACTTTTCCTGTTGATCAGATGGCTGTAAAGGATTTTCTGAAACTGACGAATAGGTAAGTGGTCTTTATTTCAAAAGCTGAACTTTCATAAATCCTTTCTTCTCGTAATTGCTGATGCCGCTGAGTGCTTTTTCTTTAGACGGAAATCCACTGATGACAAGATGGTACAAGCGTTTTTCATTGATGCCTAATCCTACTATGTAAACTTTGTCTACATCTTCGTGAAGGTAAAGCTCGTTGGCAATGTAAAGCATGTGTATGATGTTCGAAGTTCTCCATAAAGAAATGGAGTATCCTTTTAACTTGTCCGGGTTGCCAAGGCAGTCTAAAACATCTTCACAGGTAAAGAGACTATCGATCTCTCTGCTGGGTTTTAGCAGATTCATTCTTTCCACTTTCACTGATGCAAGGCCATGCTGAAAACTCCCGATCCTTCGTGCTGCTGCTTCTGAAAGATCGATGATGCGGGAGCGCACAAATGGTCCCCTGTCATTGACTCGTACAGTGACAGATAAGTTGTTCTTTAGATTGGTGACGCGTAGAAAAGTATTGAAGTCCATGGTGCGGTGTGCAGCCGTGAAATCAGCATTTCTGAAAATTTCGCCGCATGCAGTTTTTCGGCCTTCAAATTCACGACCGTAGTAGGACGCTTTGCCTTGTTGTATAGAAGCATTTTTCTTGCCATCTGCACTCATAAGTAGAATGCAAATGCAAATAACCTGGATAATATTTAATAAATAAGGTTTCATGCTCAGGGTAAAAATACTAAAATGAGGATTGAAAAAAAGAAAAATTACGCCAATCTATGACTAATTACTCCGTTTATCCTGTCGAAAAGTTGCTGAGGCTGGAATAGGCGCCATTTGAGATCGTCAAGTTCGCCACCGAAAACCATGTAATAATCAATGTTATACTTGTTAAATTCCTGTCTTACGTGATCTCTGAAGTTAACAGCGACAATCCATCCGTCTTCAACGTCGTCAAACCATTCCTGATAATAACAATCGTCGGAGGCATGGAAATTTAAAACATTTTCGCCGATGAGTATAAATTTTGAAATACCTTCATTAATCATTTGGTCAACAACATCGCGTTTGAGTAACATGATGTCGTTGTTGATGGCATCATTCCATTCGCCGATGAATTCAAGAATTGCAAAGCCGGTTTCGTAATCGGTGTATAGTGTTTTAATGTATAATGTGTTCGATCCAAAATCATCCCATTGCGGGTGAATGTAATAGTTGTATACAGTATTCGAATACTCAAACTCACTGTATTCTCTTCCATAAAATGGAGAGAGCTCATCTTCTGCAGAAATGTAGAGATGGCGCCAAGAGTAGTATGGTTCGATGTCTTGCATTGATTGAACAAAATTAAAACGAAATTCAGCGATAAATTGTTCTTGCTGAAAATAAATATTTAGTAAAAAAATCTGTTTCGGAAGTGAAACTATTTACCAAATGCTTCAACAGCTTTTCTGACACTGCCTT
>JBJOKO010000352.1:0-3258 GCA_046046035.1 Bacteroidota bacterium
CCGAAAGCAAAACCAAAGCTTTCGAGACTATACTTAACGCGAATCAAAAGAAAGTGTACTATTTCATTCGTCGTATGGTTTTGGACCATGATGATGCGGATGATATTACTCAAAACACTTTCATCAAAGCTTGGCGTGGTCTAGATAACTTTAGAGGGGATTCTAAGATTTCTACCTGGTTGTTTCGAATTGCTTACAACGAGAGTATCACTTTTTTAAACCAAAAGAAAAAAATTGCAGGAGTTTCCATCGACGACGCTGAAAGTAATTTGCCAGGAGTATTGATGGCTGATGTACTTTTTACAGGAGATGAAATTCATGCGCGACTTCACGCGGCAGTGGCAACACTCCCAGAAAAGCAGAAGGCTGTTTTTATCATGAAATATTTTGAAGAAAAAAAATATGAGGAAATTGCAGAGATAACGGGCACGAGTGTCGGTGCTCTGAAAGCATCCTTTCATCATGCGGTTTCAAAGATTGAAGCACACATCATTAATAAAGGAGATTTGTCATGAATGATAAAGAACTAGACAAGATGAGTGGTTTCGAAGTCCCTGATGGATATTTCGAAAGTTCGAAGAAATCCATAATGATGGCTATTGGCGAGCAATCAAGCCCTTCTGAGTTTGATGTTCCTGAAGGTTTTTTTGAAAAGAATAAATCTCTTATTCTTGAACAGACTAAGGAAACCAAGGTGGTATCAATATTCTCTTGGAAGAAAGTCTTGATTTATGCAGGTTCGGCTGCGGCTATTGCAGTGCTTACTTGGCAGATAATTGGTAACGAGAAAGAAGTAACTCAACCAAGTTTTGCCGACTTACTTCAACAAACGGATTTGAATGAAGAAACCGTTTTAGAAGAAGCTAGTTTGGATGAATTGCTTAATTATTATTCTTCCGAATTGGAAGTAATAGTTGCCGATTCAACACAAAAGAATCAGGAGCAATATGGTATTGACACCAAAGTTGATACATTGCAAAAAAAGCTAAAACCAAAGGAAAATATTAAACCAAAAACAAAGAAAGATCATCCAACAATAAACGAATTAAGTGAAGAGGAAATTCTAAAATATCTAATAGAAGAGGGAGGAGACACTTATGAAATTCAATAAACAAAACACAATGAAATTGATTAATGCACTAATGATTGCATTTGCTGTATTCATTTCAATTCCTGCAATGTCACAGGATAAGGATGAACCCAGTAATGATCAGAAAGAAAGGGTAGAGGCTTTAAAACGAGCTTTCATTACCGAGAGGTTAAACTTGACTGTAGCTGAAGCTGAGAAATTTTGGCCTGTGTTCAACGAGTTTGAAGAAAAGAAAAAGGAAGTGAAGAAGTCTATTAAACAAGCACACAAAGCTTGCGAGGCAGATCCAAAAAATGAAAAGTTACTGCTTGAAAAAGTGGGCGTCATTACCCAGAAAAGAAAAGAGGAAGCTGAACTAGATGAAAAATTTATTAAAGATGTGCTTCCAATTTTAGGCGCAGAACGAACTGGCAAATTGCTTGGAATAGAAGAGGAGTTTAGAAAGAAATTAATGGACGAGTTGAAGGAGAGACGAGGCGGACCAGGAGGAGATGGACCAGGACCAGGAGGACGGCCGCCACATCCAGGTGGAAGAAGGTAATACTTCTTAAAAGCGAAAAGGGAGATATCGAAAGGTGTCTCCTTTTTTTATGTCATTTATTTCCTCAGGAATTTCAATCCAACCATCCACATTTGCTAGATGTGCAAAATCACCAGAGCCATTGCCATCTGCGGGTGTGACACCAGTTTCTGATAGTTTAATTGGAAGGAAATAAGACAAACTTCCTTTTTTGAAATAATCACAATCGATGCTCTTAAATTCGAATTCTACACTAGTATTTAAAAGTTGATTTCTGAGAAATGGAATAACGTAGCGATAGCAGCAAACTAGCGTAGAAACGGGGTTTCCGGGAAGAGCAAACACCAAATTGTTTTTGCTCGCTCCAAACCAGAATGGTTTTCCTGGTTTCTGTTTTATTCTATGAAAAAGTTGATTCACTCCTAGTTCTTTGAGCTTCTCTGGTATCAAATCAAACTTCCCTTTTGAAACACCACCACTGAGAATAACGATGTCAAATGAGTCAAGAATTTCTTTCAGATTTTGTTTGATATCATTGGATTCATCACTCACGTGGAATGCGGTTGATTCCAAGAAAACTTGTTTTTTTAATGCTGCTTGTATGGCAAAGACATTTGATTTTCTAATCTGAAAAGACTTTGGAGTTTCAGTTATGTCTACCAATTCATCTCCAGTTGATACAATCGCAATCGAAGGGGAGGTTAGGACCAAAGGTTCTGAAATTCCTACACTGGCCAGTATTCCTATTTCAGCTGCGGTTATCGGAGTTCCATTTTCAATAAGAATTTCTCCTTTTTTAAAATCTGTTCCTTGAAGATGAACGTTGGCTTGCTTTTTTTTCGGCTGAATATTTATCGTGGCAAAGCCAGATTCAATAGTGATGTCTTCATAAGGAATAACAGTATCAAAAGATGGGGGAAGCATTGCTCCTGTCATTATTTCAATACAATGACCGCTGATAAAGTCAAATTGATTTGATTTTCCTGCTGCTTGAATACCTTGAATTTTGAATCGATTGTAGGAGTCAAGTTCTTCATGACGAACTGCAATTCCATCCATCATCACACGGTTGAACGGAGGAAGATCGGTGTCGGCAAAAACATCTTCTGCCAATTTTTTTCCAACACTATCTAGAATTGCGACACGCTTGGGTTTGCCAGGAATTGTCTGATTGCAAATAATTTCAAAAGCTTCATTTACACTGATCATATCATCCTCCTATGGTTGCCATTGATTCATTAACAGGATTGCGCAAGCGTTCTGCTTCATGACCATCAACAGGTTTTTTTGCAATAGATTCTCTTATGATGTCAGCAATTTTTGAATCGCTTGAAGTAGAACGAAGCAATGGAACGAGATGAGTAGAGGCATCATCATATAGGCACGTTTTTAAATCGCCTTGAGGTGTAATTCTAATTCTATTGCAAGTGCCGCAGAATGTACGTGAATACGCAGCAATCACGCCAACACGTCCAAAGAAACCAGGTATTTGATAGTCGTACGATGTTGCAGATTTCACGAAAGGTAAACGTTGCATCTCAGGGAAATGTGCTTTGAGATGATCAGTAATGGCGATGAAGTTCCATTTTGCAGCATGACTTTTTCCGTCGCCGTTGAAGGGCATTTCTTCAATAAATCGAATATCGAC
>JBJOKO010000353.1:0-3251 GCA_046046035.1 Bacteroidota bacterium
TATTGCAAGAAAGTATGGCGGCTCTGGACTTGGCTTATACATCACCAGAAGCCTTGTCATGCTTATGGATGGTCAAATGCGAATCGAAAGCGCAAAAGGCATCGGTACGCTAGTAGAAATAACACTGCCCTTCGAGAAATCTGAAGCTGAAATCAAAATTGAAAAAGCTGTTGAAACACTTGATACGTCCTCACTAAAAGGAGTTAAAATACTTGTTGCTGAAGACAATTATCTCAACCGAATTGTAATTAAAACAATTCTGGATAAATACGGAGTAATTATTGAAAATGCAGAGAATGGAAAAATTGCCATCGAAAAAGTAAAGGCAAACAAATACCATCTCATTTTCATGGACGTTCAAATGCCCGAAATGGATGGTCTTCAAGCAACACGCTGGATTAGAAATAATTCAAACACGGATATTCCTATTGTCGGACTAAGCGCAAACGCACTTACAGAAGAAGTGAATGATTGCTTAAATGCCGGAATGAGTGATTACTTAATCAAACCGTACACTGAAACTGAGCTTATACAAATTATCATCAAATGGCTGGAGAAAATCTCTTTCAACCCAGAAGAAGTAGATTTAACAATTCTCAGAGACTATGTTGGTGGTGAAGAAAGTTTGCTAATAAATGTGCTCGAAGCATATACTTCATTCCTACCAGGAAGTTTGGTTAAACTCAAAGAAGGTGTCGACCTAAAAGATGGTGACTTGGTTAGAATTGAACTACATCAAATAAAACCGAACTTAGAGAATATTAAAATTCAACCTATTGGTTGCTCTTTCAACGATCTTTCAAATCAAATTAAAATAAACGGTATCAACGATTCTGTTTCACAAACTATACATCAACTCATCGAAAAAACCAATAAGGCGCTTGAGTGGATTACCATTTTCCTCAATCGGGCTAAATAAATTGCGATTCATACCCTCATTATTACCCCCTGTGACTGGTTAGATTGTGTTATGGGACAGTACCTATACATTTACATACACTTAAATAAGCGAGAATGTACGGACTAGTCAACAAAGCCATGAAAGGGTTTGTCATAAAATCTTTTGATGAAGAAAAATGGAAGTCAATTTGCAATAAAGCAAATTTCGATGATTACGACTTCCTCAGTTTCAAAAGTTATCCTGACGACCTTACATATCGACTTGTCGGTGCAGCTTCTCAAGAACTAGGCATGACTCCAGAATCCATTTTGGAAGCTTTCGGTGAATACTGGATTCTCTATACGGCAAGTGAAGGATATTCAGATATGCTTGATGTATCTGGCACTACTTTTCCTGAATTCATAGGAAACCTCGATATGCTTCACTTCCGAGTAAGTAACATCATGCCCGAATTGAGACCTCCTATGTTCACTAGTAAGAGTATTACTGAAAAATCTATCGAACTAGATTACAATTCAGATCGCCCCGGACTCACTCCAATGGTCGTGGGTCTTCTTCGTGGACTTGGAAAAAGGTTTAATCTTGAAGTTGAAGTTCAATTAATTGATCCTAAGTCAAACAACGGAGTTCACGACCGCTTCCTAGTTTCATGGAAATAGACATTCCCAAACATAATGACTTCATAGAAGAATTCTTCCCGTTTCTTCCTTTCCTTTTGTGTGCAGATCAAGAGGGAACCATTTTATCTATGGGTCATTCTCTGCAGAAATCAATTGGAGCAGATTTTAAAGGATTTAACATCGAACAAATATTCAACTTCCAAAGACCTTCGGACTGGAAGTCTTTACCAGATTTAAACCTTTCAAAACTTATTATCTTCCTCCAAGACAAAAAAACACAATTAGCATATAAAGGCCAAGCTATTCGTCACTCTAACGGCAATATATATATAGCTTTAAATCCGCTTATTTCAGCAAACTCTCAGATAAAAGACTTCAACTTATCCATTGGAGACTTCCCTGTTTTTGACACCATAGCAGAATACTTATTTCTAAGACAAACTAACTCCAATGGTCTTCGTGAAGCAACGGTGCTAAACGATACCCTATTAGAAAAAAATAAAGCCCTCGAAAAGGCAAGAATAGAACTCTCACAAACAAACGCTTCTCTAGAATCGAAAGTGGAAGAAAGAACAAGAGAGCTAGAAATTCAAATGCAATCTCTTGAACTTTCAAAAAAAGAAATTGAAAGAAAATCTCAAGAACTTCAATCCACATTAGAAAAGCTTAAGCGAGCTCAATTCGAAATTGTAAGCAAGGAAAAAATGTCGATGCTAGGACAACTTGTATCAGGCATCGCGCATGAAATTAATACTCCATTAGGTTCTATTAAAGCAGCCGCATTCAATCTTAACCAAACGATTGAATTCATCATGCAATCTGCTGCTTCAAACATCGGAAAAACCCATTTATCGGTTGTACAAGAACTATTTATAAATGGAGATAGAAAAGATATTCTACCAACCGAAATTTTTGATAAATCAAAGGAACTTAGTATTCGCGTAAAAGAAACATTTCCTCATATTACTAACCCTAATTCATTTGCCACAAAACTCTTGGATTCCGGAATAGACGACATCAATCACCCTTTCGTACAATATGTTTCTTGCATAGAAGATTATCACCTACTACTTGATTTTACGAGTGAGTTAAACATGTTGTATCAAGGACTTTCTACAATTGAAATAGCAGCAGAAAGGGCGTCCAAAGTGGTGAATGCTCTGAAAACTTACGTGCACACTGATATCCATTCTAAGAATACAGAATTCAATCTAAAGCATCAGGTCGATTCTGTGATTCTACTTTTCCTAAATGCCACTCGAAGAGGTGTTTGCATTAAAAATAATATTTCTGAAAACATTAGCTTTTTCGGCAACGCAGACCAACTCACACAAGTTTGGACCAACCTCGTGAGTAACGCTATTCATGCTATAAATGGAACTGGTCTAATCTCATTTGATGCAAGAATGGAAAATGATCAAATCGTAATCGACGTTTCAAATGATGGTCCACGCATCCCAGAAGACCAACAAGCATCCATTTTCGAACCTTTTTTCACTACCAAAGAAAGGGGAATAGGAACCGGTTTAGGTTTAAATATCATTCAAAAAATTGTAGAACATCATAAAGGTCAAATTTTATGTATTTCTAACGAGGAAAAGACTACCTTTAGGATTATTCTTCCGATAGTTCTGAACCCTAGCCGCTGACTTTCATGTCGAAAGACCCAATAAGATATCTTCTAATTGTTGATGATGAAGCCATCATTTTACGCGTGCTTTTGCACCATG
>JBJOKO010000354.1:0-3239 GCA_046046035.1 Bacteroidota bacterium
TGCGGACAAAGTTGTGCTTATTTCTCTATAGGTGGAAAATACACCATGGACAATTGCACTTTTGCAAATTATTGGACCAATGGAAATCGCACTGCGCCAGCATTTGCTTTGAACAATTATTATGAAGATATCAATGAGAACATTCAAGTTCGCCCACTGATTAATTCATCATTTACAAACTGTATTATGTATGGCAATAATGCCTTGCTTTCTGATTTTAGTGAGTTTGTTGTTGATGTCGTTAATGAAGGAACCTTGGAGTATACATTTAGTTCGTGTCTCCTAGATACCGATGTTAACGTTGATACCGACACACATTTTTCTAGTTGTGTAAACGGTACTGCACCACCATTCTGTGATGTTTCAGCCGTGAATTTCAGACTATCGAATAATCCAGGAGCTGTATCTGGAATTCCAAATGGAATCAATTCTGATATCCTTGGAAATTTCGGAACAGGAGATTGGAAAGGGTGTTACGACTTTACTGGCAATTGCAATTAGAATTCAATGAGTTGATTCATTGATTCAGCTAATCTCTTTCTTGTTTCCTCATTCAATGTCTCTTTGTCTTCATTGAAAAGGCGATCCACTAGGCTTAGCTTAGGTTTATTGAAATGCACATTTACTTTCAAGTAATTGAGCACTCCCGTAAGGTGTTCTTGTCCTCTCAAGTTTCCTGCTTGTCCTGTGCTTACCCCCACAATACTTGCTTTTTTAGAATTCCACATTCTAGGTGGAATCGAATCGAGAAAGAGTTTCACGATGCCAGGATAACTCCCGTTGTATTCAGGAACAACGAAAACGAACTTATTAACATTGTTAATAAACTCAGAAATGATTGATTCCATAGTTTCTGAGCGATTCCCATACAAGTCACTAGCAATGAAATCATTGGGGAGTTGTTCTAAAGAAAGTAATTTCACCTCTACTCCACTGTCCGTCAACATATTTGCATATTCTTGGGCTACAAGGCGGGTATAACTATTGGGTCTATTTGTACCCGAAATGACTGTAATTGTATTCATACTTTAAAATGGGATGCAAATCTAAGATTTCTTGTTGGCCGCATCCAGATTGTAATACAAGGGGCTCGCAAAAATGTTTTCACTTTTTATCAACCTGCTTTCAACAAAGTCCGTGTGTAAAACTTTGAACCTCAAAAAAATGTTCCATGGCTTGTTTCACGGTAAATTCGCAATCAAATAGCTATTATAGCTATGTTTCACAAAAATGAAGATTACATACTACGGTCATAGTTGTTTCGGGATTGAACTTGGAGGGAAGAAAATAATCTTCGATCCATTCATCACCCCTAATGAATTAGCAAAAGGCATTGATGTAAATAGCATCAAAGCCGACTTCGTATTCCTCTCTCACGGTCATGCCGACCACGTGGCAGATGCGGAAGCAATTGCACGTAACAATGATGCTGTCATTGTTGCTGTTTACGAAATTGCTACTTACTACGCAGGAAAGAATCTGAAATATCACCCAATGAACATTGGTGGTTCTTGGGATTTCGGACACTTTCAAGTGAAGGCAGTGAATGCTGTTCATTCAAGTGTTCTTCCAGATGGAACATACGCAGGAAATCCTATGGGTTTTGTGCTTTCTGCTGAAGGTAAAAATTACTACTATTCTGGAGATACTGCCTTGCACATGGACATGCAACTTATTGGAGAAGAATTCAATATTGATGCGGCATTCCTTTGCATGGGGGACAACTTCACAATGGGAGTAAAAGATGCGGTTCGTGCTGCACAATTTGTGAAAACAAAACGAGTTGTGGCGATGCATTTTGACACTTTTCCTTTTATCAAAATAGATCATGATAAAGCGGTAAGTATGTTTAAAGAGAAACAGACGGAGCTAATCATTCCGGTCATTGGTCAATCATTTGAACTTTAAGAGAATGGGAAAAATAATTGCGGTTGCCAACCAAAAAGGTGGCGTAGGGAAAACAACATCAGCTATTAGCTTGGCTGCATGCTTGGGTGTGTTGGAATACAAGACACTTTTGGTAGATGCCGATCCTCAGGCAAATGCAACAAGTGGTGTTGGGATCGATCCAAAATCGGTAAAGACCAGCATCTATGAATGCCTTGTCAATGATATCAATCCAAAGGATATCATTATCTCTACTGACAATCCAAACCTTGATTTGATTCCAGCTCACATCGACCTTGTCGGTGCTGAAATCGAATTGATCAATATGCCGAATAGAGAATACATGATGAGAAATGCTCTTCAGCCTTTGAAAGCTGAGTATGATTTCATCATTATCGACTGTTCTCCTTCCCTCGGTCTTGTTACGGTTAACGCCTTGACTGCTTCTGATTCTACTATTGTTCCTGTTCAATGCGAGTATTTCGCTTTGGAAGGACTTGGTAAATTGTTGAACACAATCAAGATTGTACAACAAAAATTGAATCCAGATTTGACCATCGAAGGAATTCTCTTGACTATGTATGATACTCGTCTTCGCTTGAGCAATCAAGTGGTTGACGAAGTTAGAATGCACTTCCAAGAAATGGTTTTCGACACCATTATCAATAGAAATACAACGCTAGGCGAAGCACCAAGCTTTGGTCAAACGATCATCATGCACGACGCTAGCAGCAAGGGTTCTGTAAACTACCTCAACCTCGCCAGGGAGATACTTCAGAACAACGACATGACAAAAATGAAAGGCGAAGACAAATACATCAACGTAGATAATGGCTAAGAAACAAGCTCTGGGAAGAGGATTAAGTGCCCTATTGGAAAGTGCTCCACTTACAGTTAAAGACAACAATAATTCAGGCAACAATGCTACAACTGCCGCAGTAGTTGAGCGTACTGTGAAAAGTGATGACCTTATCGGAAACGTTGCTGGTCCTATTTCACTTTTGAAAATCTCGCAAATTGAAGCGAATCCATTCCAACCACGTCAAGAATTTGAACGTGTGGCAATGGAAGAACTTGCGCAAAGTATTCGTGAACTTGGACTAATCCAGCCGATTACTGTTCGCAAGATTTCTGCTCAAAAATATCAAATCATCAGTGGTGAACGTCGTTTCCGTGCGGCTCAAATGGCCGGACTAGACGAGGTTCCTGTTTATACTCGTACGGCTGATGACCAAAGCATGCTTGAAATGGCTTTGGTAGAAAACATCCAACGTGAAAACTTGAATGCACTTGAAGTTGCAATCAGTTACAAGCGTTTGATGGAAGAGTGTAATCTCACCACTGAGAAATTG
>JBJOKO010000355.1:0-3232 GCA_046046035.1 Bacteroidota bacterium
GTCCAAAGTGTAGCAACAGTACCAGCTGGGATATCACCAGTAGCAGTGTAAGTATTTCCATCAACTAAGAAAGTAACAGTAGCACCAACAGCGTCAGTGTAACCATAGTTAGCAACTTCAGCACCGAATGAAGTCTCACCAGCTTGAGTTGTTGGAATAGCGTGATATTCAAAAGCATTCACGATATCACCACACCAGTTGTTAAGGATTGTAAGATCGTTTGCAGGAGTCTCATAAAGCTCGATATCATCTACCATCCAAGAATAACCCCAGTAGCCTCTCCAACGGAAACGCAACCAAATTTGATCAGCAGCACCAGCTACTTCAGAGATATTGAAAACTTTGATAGTAGGGTTAACCACTGGATCTTGAGTTTCCATGTCAGGCCACAACTCGAAACGAGTTCCAGGATCAGCGTCAGCTACTTCATAAGTAGTAACGTCTGGCCAGGTCACACCGTCTGTAGAAATTTCTACTAGGCAATACTCATTTCCATCGCTGCTTCCGTTATCCCACATACGATATTGAGTGTAGAAACGAAGGCTGATGTTATCATAAGCACTAACATCAATTGGGTTAGCTGTTTGGAACCAAGTGTTTTCATCCCAAGCGTTAGCTGGAGTTTCACCACCAAAAAGGTCAGAGTCAACCATCATGAAACCATTGTCAGCAGATGGAGAAGCAATTGGATCAATAGCTGCTGGACCAGAAGGACCATTAGTTCCACATTGCCAGTCAAGACCGTCAATGTATTGAGTTTGACCTTCAGAGAAAGCGTCACCCATAACAAAATCATCACAGTTAGAAATGTCGTTTGACCAAATAGTCACACGATCAGCAGCCGGATCAACTGGAGTAGCTGTTGGTAATCCGCGGAAAGCTTGCTTTACAGCAACAGGCGCAGATTGCTTCAACTGCGCATTACCAGCAATAGCGGCACATACAGCAAAAGAAAGCAAGTAGATTTTCTTCATCTTATTAGAAATTTATAACGTAATAGGTTTTTAAAACGTCGCCAAATATAAAAATTCAAGTAACCAAACCGACAGATTAATGTCAATTTTAGATGAATCTGAATATTAGGACCTCGAATAATACAGAAATTGAAGCTTTTACCCTACCCCAAAATGAAGTCAAGGGAAAGCCTATACTTCTTGTTTCGCTTTGTTCTTTTCTACACGACCCGCAATGATAATGCTGACTTCATATAAAAGAAGGATTGGGAACGAAACTAGCAATTGACTTGTGATATCAGGCGGGGTGATAATCGCAGCCACAATCAAATTCAAAACGAATGCATGCTTACGATACTTCTTCAGAAAGGCACTACTAACCAAACCAATTTTCGCTAAGAAATAAACCAAAACGGGTAATTGGAATATCAAGCCAGTGCCTAAAACCAAACTTGTGGTCAATTTCAAGTAAGATAAAACAGTTGATTGTACCGCCACATCAGCGAATTGGAAATTTCCTAGAAACTGAATCGATAGTGGAGCCAATACGAAATATCCGAATGCACAGCCCGTAAAAAATAGCAATGACACAAAGAAAATTATCCCATTTACCGACTTGATTTCCTTTGCATTCAAGCCTGGTTTAATAAAGCTCCACAATTGATAAATAATCCAAGGAAATGCTAACACAATTCCACCTATAACACAAACTAAAATATAGGCCGAAAAATTCCCTCCCATAGTGGTGCTTTGGAGAGAGAAATTCATCGTTTTAAAACAAAGCTGATCGCCAAGACCAAGCATCTCAGAAAGCTGACACCACGCTCTATACGACACGAAGTCTAGATTTCTAGGCCCCATGATAATTTCATTGATCACAAACTGATCGAATGATACGACAACTATAATTCCGACGATAATACCCGCAACACTTTTGACAAGTCTACCACGTAGCTCTTCCAAATGCTCCAAAAACGACATATCCTTCTTCTCGCTCATAGCGTGTGTTGCTCCTTAGCTGTATTAGAAAATACCTTCTTTTAAAATATCGTGCAAATGTACAATGCCTTTGTACTTTCCATTTTTCACCACGATCAACTGTGTGATGCTATTGCTCTCCATTATTTGAAATCCAGCTACAGCAAGCTCTGTGGCTTCTATCGTCTTCGGATTAGTGCCCATAATATCCGACGCTTTTGTCTTGAGCAAGTTAGATCCACGCTCAAGCATTCTTCTGATATCTCCGTCAGTAATGATTCCTTTTAGACTATTTTTTTCCATTACAGCCACAGCCCCAACTCTTCCTCTCGAAATAGAAATAATCACATCCTTGATTGGGGTTGATGGAGCTACTTCAGGCTTTTCACTTCCTTCGAGCAGATCACCTATGGTAACATAGAGCTTCTTGCCTAAAGCACCGCCTGGATGGTATTTAGCAAAATCTGAAGAAGTAAAACCCCTACACTCCATAAGTGCCACCGCCAATGCATCACCCATAGCCAACTGCGCAGTAGTGCTCGATGTTGGTGCCAGATTATTTGGACAAGCTTCCTTTTCAATCGGCGTACGAAGCAACATGTCGGAATTTTTTGCTAAAAATCCTTTGAGATTCGAAGCCATTCCTATCAACGGATTTCCCATGCTCTTGAGGAGAGGCACCAAAACTTTAATTTCAGGTGAATCACCACTCTTAGAAATACAAAGTACAATATCTCCTTTTTGAACATTCCCCAAATCGCCATGAATGGCGTCTGCTGCATGCATAAATACAGCAGGCTGACCTGTACTATTAAAAGTTGCCACAAGCTTTTGGGCGATGTTGGCACTTTTTCCAATTCCGGTAACGACCAATCGACCTTTTGCTTTGAGAATTGCTTTTACAATGTGCTCAAAATCCTTGTCAATTTCATTGACCAATGCTGCTAAAGTGTCCGATTCTAGCTGCAATGTGCGTCGCGCAGAGGCGATGATATCTGTTTTTTTCGTAGCCACGGCCGCAAAGATGCGACAAACAGACGGAATAACAAGTTGTGGTGAAAGTGAACGTGTTAAAGGTCCCTAAATCAGCCAAAAAAGATTTGTAAATACCCTCTATTTTGACTACATTCGCGTCCCTTTTTTAGGAAGACAGCGCGTTTTCTATAAAAACAGGGAAAGTCCTTTTAAGATGAAATCAATCTAAACGTTTTAGGTATCGAAAGAAAATTTACCTACATTTAATTTAACGTTCAGAAAAGTTATTCGACGATGAATCCAGTAGTAGACCTCTCGCCAGCGAG
>JBJOKO010000356.1:0-3214 GCA_046046035.1 Bacteroidota bacterium
CGTTCTAACGGCGGTGAATATTTCTTGGAAGATGGGGTTTATAATTACCTTATTAAATACACCGGTGTAGATGGTGATGCTCAGAAAAAAGCAGGTTCTTTATCTTTGATGAGATAATCAATATCAATTCGAAGAAATCATGAATCTGAAAAAATATCTGTTCGCCTTGTTCTTTGGAACAACAGCTATACTCATTTCATGCAGCACTAAGGACTTGTCACAAGGGAAAACCGACACGTTCGAATATCTTAAGAAATGTATGTCTGGAGAATTTAGTAGCATGCTACAAAGCCAACAAGACAGCGACTTCTTTGATATTCGCTTAAGAATGGTTCCGATTTGGAGCTCTACTCCATCTGTATTTTACTTGTATGTAGAACAAGCCGTTTCGACATCGATTGATAAGCCCTATAGACAGCGTATTTATAAGGTTGAAAAACTTAGTGACAACGATTTTGTAAGTCATATCTATACGGTAGCATCTCCTAGCAGACTGATTGGAAAAAAAGGAGATGATCCTATATTCCAGCAATTAACGGCAGATTCTCTTCAAATAAAAGATGGTTGTGAAGTGTTTCTAAAATACCATTCCTCTACTAAAGACTTTTCTGGAGCTACGAAAGATGGAACATGTCCAAGTGAACGCCAAGGTGCCAAATATGCTAGTTCAAAGGTCACAATTACAGCCGATCAAATGGTTAGCTGGGACCAAGGATGGAATGAAGAAGGAAAGCAAGTTTGGGGTGCGACTAAAGGCGGCTATATTTTCGTTAAACAAAAATAAGGTCTTAAAACTCTTCTGTTCTTGATTCAAGCACAGACAGTAAATCGGCTAGCAGTCCAGTTTTTGGATCATTCGGTTGACTAGAAATAGCAGACCTCAAAACCGAAACTGACTCCAAGATTTTCTCTTCAGGAACTTGATCGTCGATATTTTCAATTATGGTCAAGCATTCAAGAGCTTCTTCAAAGCTTCCGTCTATGGCAATTTCTGTCAAATCCACAATGTGCTCAGTTGGCTGAATACCTGAATTCCAAATAAACGAAAGGATGTCCTTACGGACTTTAGCATTTTGTTTGTTCGCTAGTGCTTTTAGAAATGCCTGCTCCGCGTTTGGAACCTTGATATTATTAAGCAAATCAGCCACTTCTCTTCTGATTTCGGGCATTCCAGTTGAAGCATACACCGCAATCAAAGGTTCTACAAGGGTAACTGAATCTTGATCTTTACATTTCAAGACGGCCTTCATTACTACGACATCATCACCGCTAAAGAGGTCCTTTTTTATCTCTTCAACTAACTTGTTTTTTGAACTTGAACTCATTCTGCAAATATACAATGCATAAGAAGTGTAAAAATGAAGCAACTTCCAACCTTTTTTCGTAGTCTTGTAGTTGTAATCACTATTTCGATGAAAAAAGTAAGAATCATTATCGCTGCCCTTGCCATTTTAATGAGCGGGTCTTTGTTTGCTCAAAATGTTATCACTTCTGAGAACATTTCAATTACAATCAATGGAACAACAAGCCGCGAGCAATTGTGGCAATTGCGTCAAGACTTGCAAGCTCAAGGTATCGACTTTCAATATACCCCTCGCTTTGACAACGAGCGCAAACTTACCAGTATTCAGTACACTGTAAAAAGAGCAGATGGAACTTTATTGGGAACAGCAGGTAATGACCAATTGGCTAATCCTTCACAGAATAGCAAAATTGTTCTTTCAAAAGAAAACGACAAATTTGTTTCTACTTGCATTGGCAATTGCCCGAACTAGTAGTTAAAGATATTTTTAAGTCTTAAGGAGAATATGTCGAATTGCTTCATTAGCGTCGGCTATTCTCCTTTCTTTTTGCTCTGGAGTTTCATGAATACTGCGGTGTTCGATCTTCTTCAAAAGTGACTCCATCTCCCCGCATTTCTGCAATGCACTTGGACTTAGAACGGCATTAAAGAACTTTTCTCGGATATATTCAATTGCCTGTGCATTCGGATGAACCATATCCACCTCGTAGAAACGATAATCTCGAAGGTCGTCCATCATTATTTCATAAGATGGAAAATAGCAGCATCTATCTACAAAGCTCTTTCGAATATCATCAATTGCCATAAACAAAGCTGACTTTGACAATTGGTTTTCTTGGAACCCTTCCCGCAGATGACGCACTGGACTTATTGTAAAAATTACTTTAAGGCTCGGGTTCACCTCAAAAATTTCTACCAATAGTTTTTTCCATGGTTCGCTTATTTCGGATATTTCACTCCTTTTTTTCTCAAATAATTTAGCATTCAACTTGTGACAATTGGCAACAATACTTCCAGTGTTTTGGTGATAATAGCCAATTGCTGTTCCGAAGGTCACAATAAGGATGGAAGCTTCTTTTAAAAACTTCGCCCCTTCCTTTATTGATGCATTGATATTCTGTAATGCTTCAATTTTATTTTCTGAAGAATATTTTCCATGATGATTCAAGCTAATCCACTTCCCATTTGACTCAATCAAATCTTCCGATTCGTAGGAGATATTCTCGTTGGTGTCGGATAATGCCTTGGCTAATGGGATTGGGTGGAAAATTATTCCATGAGAATTTGCAAAAACGGGAAACCGATATCGGCTCAAGCTAGATGAAATATGTTCAGTGAAACAAGATCCGAGCAGCATAATTTTATCATTATGCGTAATGCCCAATTCCAAGCTATTCTGAGGAAGTTCGGTTCGAAATTGCATCTTATGTCAATTGATCAATTTGAATCGAAATACCGCATTTAAAATGACCTTGCGGGCATTTCCTATGACCATGCAATCCACAAGGACGGCAGGCTAAATCAATAGTCGATTCAACGACTTTAGAATTATCACTCAATGGACCGAAACCGAATTCTGGAATAGTACTGCAAAACACTGCCGTTGTAGGAGCGTTCATTGCGGAGGCTAAATGCAAAGGACCACTATCGTTCGTATAGTTCATTTGTGCCTTCGACATGAGCGCAGCAGATTGAAGCAAAGTCAAATCACCCGCAAGAACTTGAACTATTCTATTATGACATTTCTCCGCTATTTGATTACAGAGGCCGCGATCAGAAGGACCTCCAAGCAAAACCACTCTGCAATTCAATCGATGAATTAATTCGATCCATTTTTCGATCGGGAATTTTTTTGTCTCCCAAACAGAAGCGGGACTAATCGTAACGAAACGATCAGTCGTGAATGTTTCT
>JBJOKO010000357.1:0-3207 GCA_046046035.1 Bacteroidota bacterium
GAGAAAATTGCTGAGAAGCAACAAGTAAAATCATTCCGAAAAAAGGATGTTATCTTCACTGAAGGTGATACCCCAAATGGTCTTTATCTTTTGAAGTCAGGAAAAGCGAAGACGTTTAAAAGTCATGAACTAGGAAAAGATTTGATCACAAGAATGCTTCAACCTGGAGATTTCTTTGGTTACATCGCTTTACTTGAAGATACGATGCAACAAGAGTCTGCGGAAGCTCTCGAGGATTGTGAAATCGTCATTTTTCCAAAAGAAGACTTTTTCAAATTGATTTTCCAAAGTCCAGCGGCAACACAACAATTTGTAAAAATGTTGACTGGTAAAATTTCAGAGGAGCAAGAGAGACTTCTGTCTCTTGCCTATAGCAGTGTAAGGAAAAGAGCTGCGGATGCTTTATTGGTGCTTCAGAAGCGTTATCACGACGGTTCTGACAAACCTTTCAGCATGGCCATCTCTCGTGAGGATCTTGCTAATATGGTTGGAACAGCAACTGAATCTTTGATTCGAACGCTGAGTGATTTCCGTGAAGAAGGACTTGTAGAAATCAGCGGTAGCACGATTACGCTGCTAAATGCTGAGAAATTAAAGAGAATGAGAAACTAATCTTATTTACCTCGATTGCAGCAATCCATGGTTTGACCGGATTGGTGCACATCCATTTTAACTTTTGGACTTAAGTAGGGGATACCAAGATTGGCTCCTCTCAAAATAAATAGTACAGCCAAGACACTGAGACCGATTCTAATTGCGGCGAAGTTCTTGGCTTTTATTTTTGTGCGAATAATATTCCCAAATCCAGCCACGGCAATCAACGCAGGTGAAGTGGCTAGACCAAAAATCACCATAAACAAAGCACTCTTTGATGGACTGCCGGTAGCAAATGCTGCGGCCATTGCGGCATAAACTAGTCCGCATGGAAGCAGACCATTTATTACCCCTAAAAGAAACTGAGTGTGCGGTTTTTTGTCTTGAATTAAAGAAGAAAATTTGCCTCGTACTTTTTGAAAAACTACGTTGCCCCCTGCTTTGATTTTAGAACTGAAATAAGGAACAAAGAGCATCAAAAGAAGTAAAATTCCTGAGATAACTGCGAGCCATTGCTGAAAGCCATATGCAACAAATCCTTTTCCCACGAATCCAATGATTACACCGAATGAGGCGTACACCAATAATCTACCTGAATGGTAAATAATCTGGTTGATCCACCATGAAAGAGTTTTGCCCTTGCCGCCAGAATGAACAATCATTACAAGTGGTCCGCACATGCCTACGCAATGCAAACTACCTGCAAAACCAATTGACAACGCAGCAAGAACTAAGTTAATCATGGGATAAAGAATGTGTCCTCAAAAAGATATTCCTCGCCTTTACTGGTCCAAGAAATATTGATCTTGTAATAACCCATTTGCCAACCTTCTGTGCTCATAGATTGTGCTCCATTGGCATCAAGTCCAAGTTTGAATGACTTGTCTTGGGTGGAGTCAGATGGTCTGTAAATTCCAACATTGCCGCTATCTGGCATTGCTGTAAGCGGAAGTTGAATAGTAAGAAATGAACGATCAACTTTAACCTTGATTTGGTCTTTGAATGGAAGCACTCGAGTAGAAGCCTCCATTTTACCTTGATGCTTTAATTCTTGTGCGTAGTAGTCTTTGGTAACAAGATCCACCTTCTCACCACTTGCTTTGAAAACAAGTGTCAGAATCATAGCTACAAAGCCTACATAAAGCAATGTTATTTTAAATCCCCAATTCATGTTTTCTATTTTTTAGTGATGATTAGCTGGTCCTAAGAATGTTGTTTTGGTTTTACCAATCAACTTATCTCCTGCCCAAAATTCAAGTTGTATTTTTTCTTTTTGATGATCCAAGGTGTTCTTAGGAAGTATCAAAAAGAAAGTGCCCTCAATCAATTCATTAGTCTTTGCAATTTTCTCTTCTCCAACCCATTTCACTTCGCTACCAGGTATGTTGGTTCTCATTTCCAAGTCAAGATCTGAAGTGGTTTTGTTGATGATGTGAATATTGTACAAGTTGCTTATTCTACCATCCGTTTCAGTGGTAAAGAGTGTTCCTTTTGCACGCATTACTGTCACATCAATATCTGAACGTGTTGCGAGCAAGAATGTCTCGACACCGATAAGTAAAAATAAGAAGATAGTGTAAGCAATCATACGTGGAGTCCAACGCAAACGCTTGCCTGTTTGGATCGTGTATTCACTAGCATATCTTACCAAACCTTTTGGTTTGTTGATGCTTTCCATCATGTGGTCGCACGCGTCGATACATGCTGTGCAATTGGTACATTCCAATTGAGTTCCATTTCTGATATCAATACCAGTTGGACAAACTTTAACGCATTCAAAACAATCGATGCAATCGCCTGCGCCGGGTATTGGCGTTTTAGAGTATTTGTGACGAGTTTCCCCGCGCACATGGTCATACGCTACAACGATGCTGTGTTTGTCGAGCAATACACCCTGCATTCGTCCGTAAGGGCAAACAACCAAGCAGGCTTGTTCCCTAAACCAGATGAAAACAAAGTAAAATATTGCACTGAAAATGATAATGGTGACAAAACCACCGATGTGTTGTGAAAGAGGTTCTGTTGCGATCTTAAGAACTTCATCGATACCAATTAAGTAAGCAAGAAAGAAGTTGGCAACAATAAATGAAATCAAAAAGAAGATTCCATTCTTAAGTGCTTTTTTGCGAATTTTCTCGGTAGTCCAACCTTGTTTGTTGAGCGCTTTTTGATGAGTTGCATCTCCTTCAATGGCGTATTCGATTCTTCGAAACACCATTTCCATAAAGACTGTTTGGGGACAAACCCAACCACAGAACACACGTCCATAGATTACAGTGAACAGCGCTATGAATACAATAAAGATGATCATTCCTAGTACGAACAAGAAGAAGTCTTGTGGCCAGAAATGAACTCCGAAGAGGATGAATTTCCTTTCAAGAATATTGAAGAGGAAGAGGGGTGATCCATTTATCTTTATAAATGGGATAGTAAAGAATACAAGCAAATAAAAGTAGCTCAGCAGTGTGCGGGCACTGTATAATTTTCCTTTTGGTTTCTTTGGATAAAAGAAAACACGGTGGCCTTCTTTATCGATGTGACTCACTGAGTCACGAAACGAATCTTTCTCTTCGATCATTTTTTTGGAGATTAAATAGTTCCCGATTACCGCTG
>JBJOKO010000358.1:0-3205 GCA_046046035.1 Bacteroidota bacterium
ACGATTCAAGCTTTATTGAGGAACACGTGCGCAATGGATATAGCCATGCGGACATGAAAGAGAAATTGAAATTGGCTGGATTTACCAAGGCCAAAACTCATTATAGCTATGGCAAACCAGGCCAAATTTCTTGGCGTTTGTCAATGAGCATTCCAATGAAGATGTTGAATTTGTCGAAAGCATTTTTCATCATACTTCCATTTTATTATTTGATAGTAATGCCGATTGCTTTGGTATTGAACTTCATTGATAGTCATACTGCGCATTCAACAGGCACGGGGCTTATTGTAAAGGCTTGGAAATAGTACCAAATTGAATGTCTCGTTTTACATAGCGCGGCGTTACTTATTCGCGAAGAAATCGCGGAACATCATTAATATTATTTCGATGATTTCGATGACCGTTGTGGCATTTGTTGCCGCGGCGATGATTTGCGTGATGAGCGCATTCAGTGGAATCGAAAATTTGGTTCAGACACTTTTCTCCAATTTTGACGCACCGCTTACTGTGATTCCAGTTGAGGGGAAAACATTTGCGGATAGTCTTCTGGTTGATTCTACTTTGAAAAATGTGAAAGGCGTTGATCGCTTCAGCCGCATTATTGAAGAAGACGCGTGGCTTCAATATTCAGATTACAATGTGGTGGCCACTGTAAAGGGCGTACAGAGCGATTATGCGGAGCTTTCTCCAATCGATAGTATGATCTTCTTCGGATCTTTTGTTTTGAAAGAAGATAGTTTGAACTATGCCGTGATGGGGCTTGGCGTGTATAGTGAACTAAGGCTGCCGCGTCCAGAGACCGAGCCACCTGTAGTAGGAATCAACGCTCCGATCCGTGGTCGGAAACTCTCGCGATTTGGCGAGAACACATTCAATCGAATGCACATTATGGCGAGTGGAGCATTTTCTGTAAATGCTGAATTGGATGTGAAGTATATCATCGTTCCAATCGATTTCGCTCGTGAAT
This sequence comes from Bacteroidota bacterium, assembly GCA_046046035.1. Lineage (GTDB taxonomy): Bacteria > Bacteroidota > Bacteroidia > Flavobacteriales_D > Sanyastnellaceae > JAIXWP01. The sequence continues at coordinate 968 of JBJOKO010000358.1, forward strand.
TATTCGGCATGGAAAACGAGATTTCTGCAATTGAATTCAAATTGACAGAAGGAGCTGATGAGGCAGCAGTGAAGGCTGAGCTGGAGAAAGTATTGCCAGCAGGACTTAAGGTGCAAACGCGATACGACCGAAATGCACTCGTTTACAAAACGAACGCGTCGGAAAAATGGTTCACATTTTTGATCTTGTTTTTTATTCTCGTCATCGCATCATTCAATATCATCGCATCGCTCACGATGTTGATTATTGAAAAAAAGAAAGACATCTATTTGCTCGAAAGCCTGGGTGCGACTCGAACAACTATTCAACGCATATTTATTTACGAAGGTATTTTTATCAATCTAGTAGGCGCTGTAACTGGCACTGCGGCAGGCCTTCTGTTGTGCTGGGCGCAACAAACGTTTGGCCTTGTTTCAATGCAGGGCGCAATGGTAGAATACTATCCCGTAGTGATCAAATGGTGGGACGTGACAGGAATTTTCTTCACTGTTGTAGTTGTCGGAACACTATTCTCGGTAGGACTTGTAGGAAGTTTGATGCGAAGATTCGCCTGGGCTTCTTAATTACTTAGTCGCTGCTTCGAAATCGCTGGCAACTTGAGTCCAGTTAATCACATTAAAGAAAGCTGTAACGTAATCAGGACGTCTGTTTTGATAATTCAAATAATATGCGTGTTCCCAGACATCTAGTCCTAAAATTGGAGTACCAGGTTTGTCTACGAGGCTTCCCATCAGTGGATTGTCTTGATTTGGAGTAGAAGAAACGAAGAGTTTGCTATCAGCACCGACACAAAGCCAAGCCCATCCGCTTCCAAAGCGTGTTTTAGCGGCATCAGAGAACTGTTTTTTGAATTCATCGAATGAACCAAAGGAAGCAACGATCGCTGCGTTTACGGCCTCGGTAGGAGCTTTAGCGCCACCAGGAGTTATCCAGGTCCAAAACTTAGAGTGGTTGTAATGTCCGCCGCCATTATTGCGAATCGCGGTGTCTGCGCTCGATACAGAATTACAAACTTGTTCTATTGAAAGATTTTGAAAAGCTGGATTGGTAGCGATAGCCTTATTGAGGTTGGTCACATAAGCCTGGTGATGCTTGCCGTGGTGAATTTCCATGGTCATCGCATCAATGTTGGGTTCAAGTGCATTGAAAGCAAAACCCAAAGCAGGAAGTTGAAATTCAGAAACTGTTGCCGGCAGTCCTCCAGGTAGGATTGTTTTTGAAGCACAACTCACTAGTGGACTTAGCACGACGCCGGCAGAAAGTATGCCTGCAGTTTTAAGAAATTCTCTTTTGTTCATGTAGCGAATTTACTGAATTAAGATGAACATGCGAATGTCAGTTTTTAAGAGCGGCATGAAATTTTAGAGGAGCAAAGCAGTTCTATTTTCACGCAACTAAAATGGAGAAGTTCTGGCGCATAACGAAACGAGTGGCTTTGGGCCTATTGATCGTGCTAATCTTATTGATTGGCGCGGGTTTCATCATTATACGCTACTACGAAGATGACGTGGTAGGCTATGCTTTAACAAAGCTGAATGATCGTTTAAAAACAAAAGCCAACGTCGGTTCTGCCGATTTAACATTTTGGGAAACGTTTCCAAAAGCGTCAATTCGATTCACCGATGTCTATATCCAAGAGACATTTCCAGAAAAAGACACCCTTTTTTATTCTCAAAAAGTATATCTCTCCTTCGACCTGATGGATGTCTTCTCTGGGAATTATGACATCAAAAAGATCAGTGCCGAGGAAGCAAAGGCTTACATGAAGGTGAACAAGAAAGGCGAGGACAATTGGCACTTTCTGAAAGAAGAGGAATCCGATACGAGCCGCTTCAAAATGGCTTTGGAGAATATTGAAATTGAAAATGCCAATATTGTTTACGAAGATCGATCATCAGAATTCTTTATTGACTTGGTAACAAGCAAGAGTGAGGCAGGTGGTAGTTTTGAGTCGGAGCATTTTGAACTTGAACTCGACATGGAAGCTCAAGTGAATAGTCTAATAAGTGGGTCAACAGAATATGCAGCGAATAGAAAGGTGGATTTGGAAACCTTGATTGACGCCCAAACCAAAGAGGGAAAATATTCAATCAATGAGTGTAAGATTTCAATAGATGAATTGCCTTTCATTTTGGGCGGTAGCGTTTCTGTGAAAGAACAGACTTACCTGGATCTGAGGATTGAAGGAGATAATTTGACCTTGTCTGATGTTATTTCAAAACTTCCGCAAGAAAATAG
>JBJOKO010000359.1:0-3192 GCA_046046035.1 Bacteroidota bacterium
TTACTCAAATGACGAATCCATTCTTTCACATAGGACACGCTCCTATAACCGGAAGGGGATTAATATTATTCGCCGGTGGTATGTTCTTGATTATTAAGACCACCTCAGAAATTTATCATAAGTTTAAAATTGCCGATCACGAGGAATCTGCAAAATCAAGAAAACTCACTCTTGGACAAGCTATTCTGCAAATTACCTTTATTGATATTGTCTTCTCGTTCGACTCTATTATTACCGCTGTGGGCTTGAGCAATCACGTTCCTGTTATGGTTATGGCTGTTATCGTAGCTATGATTGTGATGTTATTGTTTGCACCATACGTGAGCACATTCATTGAGAAATATCCAACGATCAAAATGTTGGCTCTTGCATTCTTAGTTGTTATTGGAATTATCCTTACACTAGAAGCACTAGAAGACGCGCATCTCATTCATATGCCTGAAGGCGTGGATATCAAAACTTACGCTTACATCGCACTTGCATTCTCGATGATTGTTGAATTACTCAACATCAGATTGCGCAATGTAAAAGAGCGTAAATCTGTAGGAGAAAACAATTAGGATTGAATACTTTTCGAGTTAATGGGAATGAACTTCAACTCTTGCCCGAAAAGGCAATTTATTGGGTTGAAGAAGAAGCGCTCATTTTATCTGATGTCCACATAGGTAAGTCAGGTCATTTTCGAAAGAATGGAATTGCCATTCCTGCAATGACCAACAAGAATAATCACTGGCGTCTCGTAGATGTTATTTCTAAAACATCACCGAAACAATTGGTTTTTCTTGGGGATTTGTCTCATAGCACCGAAAATGAAGAGTGGGAAGACTTTGTAGATTTTCTAGATCAATATCCGGACATCAGAAAAATACTCGTGAAAGGAAATCATGATATTCTTGCTGAATCTAAATACAAGGATGCGGGAATAGAGGTTGTGTCTTCTCTTAGAAAGAATGGCCTTCGTTGGGAACACGAACATGTGGAGGACGAAAGTTCGGAATTTCAAATATCAGGACATATTCACCCAGGCATTCGTTTGAAAGGACCAGCAAAGCAGTCGATGGTCTTGCCTTGTTTTTATTTTTCTAAGAATAAAGGGATAATGCCCGCCTTTGGTGAGTTTACAGGCTTGGCAATGATAAAACCGAAAAGAGAAGATCGAGTTTGGGTGATTGCAGAAAATTCGCTCAAAGAGTTAAGTCTTAATACTTAATTTCTTTGATGAGCTTTCCTTTGCTGTAATGTGATTCTTTGATCTTTTTACCGCTCTGATTGTAATCGGTACAGATACCGTCTTCTTTACCGTTGATATAGAATTGTTCAGATTTTAGAACACCATTTTCGAAATAGTATTTCCAAATTCCATTTTCCATTTCATTTTTGTACGTACCCGTCCATTGGAGATTTCCATTCGGGAAAAAGACTTCCTCTTTAAGCATTTCGTGTGTCCCACTGTCAAAATAGATGATGACATAAGGCTTCCCGTTAGGGTGCTTTCGCATCACTTGCTTGATGGGATCTGCTGGTGAAAACAACAGAAACACAACAGTATATAAGGTTAGAATTACGTTCACTTCGTTGTCTTGTTAGGTGGCTAACACATTGTTACGCAATTTTCAAAGAAAAGGTTTCTACAATTCTACATTAACTGTAAAAGTTCCTGTAAATCCGAATTGTATACCTACTAAATCACCATCGTAAGATTCTCTCATTATGAAGTTGAAACTCACTGTTTCTGTACCTCCTAGGAAGGCTGGATTCACTTGAACAACACCTTCAATAGGTAAGAATTCACGCACTGGTAAAATTGGATCGTTTTGGTTGACTTCATGAGCTAATGCAGTGAATTCAAACGTGTCGTCATCCAAATTGAACACTCCCTCTTCAACATCAGGAATTTCAATCCAAAGATTTACTGAATGTGGTTCCTCTTCGCCTTCAGCGATCATATTCGCCGTAACATAGTAGCGGCGACTCAAATCTACTGACTCGTCTGATAGAATGTAGTTTGCGTCGTTGAGCTGCACGTTAGTGCCTCTCCAAGTCACATCTCCACATTGGCAAGCATACACTGGCTGAACATAATCAGGTGTTTTTTCGCAAGATGAAAAAGTGGCTGCCGTCATTAATGACAACGCAAGGACTTTTATGGTAGACTTAATGGTCATAGCTGAAATTTCTAAAGGAGTTCGAAAATACGATATTTTATTCGAAATCTTCATACAGAAGGTACTTCTTCCTCATTTTTTTGTAATTCTCAATGCCTGAAGCCCAAGAACTTCGGATTTCTTCTATGGACTTTTTCGCTTCAATATCTTTCCTCAATTGGCTATTTCCTGCGAGTTTATTGAAGAATCCGCTGCTCAAAAAGAATGAATCCGCACCCTTGTAGCCATTGTAGGTGTTCACCAACCATTCTAGATACAGTTGATGGTGGGATTTGAAATAGAATTCCCCGAATACACTGACATCATGGCCATTGCAGAGTTTGCCTTCGAATGGTGGGTCAACGGCTACTCCAGCTATATCTTTTGGGGTAAAGTTGAAAACACCACTTTCATCACCAGGATACCCGAAGGATTGGAAGGGAAGACTTGTTCCCCTGCCCACGCTTACAATTGTTCCTTCGAAAAAGCACAATGAGGGATAAGAGTAAATAGCACTCATATTCGGAAGATTGGGCGACGGTGCTATCGGCAATTCATAGAAATCTTTGTGACTATAGTTGAGGACAGGCACTACTGTTAAAGAACACGTTTTACCCCCAGCCAACCAGCCTTCGCTGTTTATCATTCGTGCAAGTTCTCCCACTGTACACCCATGGACAACAGGAATGGGATGCATTCCCACGAAAGAACTGAACTCTTTTTCTAAAACTGGTCCATCAATATAAAAACCGTTTGGATTTGGTCTGTCGAGGATAATTACGCTTTTGTTTGTCTCAGCAGCGGTTTCCATAACATAATGCATTGTGCTGATATAGGTGTAAAAACGCGCGCCAACATCTTGGATATCGAAGATCACAACGTCTATATCAGAGAACATTTCTGCCGATGGTTTTTTGTTTTTTCCATAAAGAGAAACTAGGGGTAAGCCCGTTTTCGGATCCTTAGAATCGGATACTTTATCCCCCGCTCCATGATCGCCTCTAAATCCGTGCTCGGGCGCAAAGACCTTGATAACATTGACTTTAAG
>JBJOKO010000360.1:0-3179 GCA_046046035.1 Bacteroidota bacterium
TCCAGTTATCGTTGAAGTTGGTATTCATCACTGAGATATTTTTATCTGAAGTGATTGTCACATATGGTCTTTCATTGCCACCTGCAATTGTACCAGTCCCGTTGTATATGTTGCGCCATTCTGTTTCTGTCAAATAGCAATCGACATATCTTTCAGGAAGAATAGTATATGATCTATTGAAATCTACCCCATCTGTAAATGCATCTTTTACTGTTACATGAGCCGTGTCTTTTGAGAATAGATAGACGTGAGTCATGCGTTGTCCGAATACTGTTCCGGTAAATGGATTAACTACGTTTTGCTCATTTCCAGGAGGCGCTAGATACACCAAGAAGTCAGTACCCGAAGTTGTACCTGCTTCTGAAGCCACCATGGTTGCGATATCTGATGTTCCTGGGCTACCTGTTTCAAGCCAGTTGGCCTCGAATACAGAAACTTTTTTCCCAGGAGTACATACTACTTTGAATACTGTAGCATAAGAAGCATTAGCATTGTTTTTTCCAACCCATTCTTTTGCCTTCATTCTATTCATTGTCCAAGTAGACATTGAAATCCAGCTTCCAGCGCTGTAGCGATATAGTTGAACGGAGTTGTTATCATCCCATGAAACGATACGAATTTCTTGTTCGCCTGCTGCTTGGTAAGGAACACCGAAATAGAAGAGCTCACCAGAAGAACTACCGTTGGACGCAGGAACATATCCACCGCCATCACGTTCGTTGCCAAATAGGGCTCCATATTGAACTGATACAGGTTTATTTGATTCAATCAAATAAGTCTCTCCTGTGATCATGATGTTTCTACCATTTTGATAGAAGTAAATCAAATCTTCACCTACATTCAATGTGCGCTGCGCTACAACAGTGCGCGCATCTTGGTTGATGTTGGTGTAACCGGTTTGAATAGTTGCAGAAGCTGAAATTTTTGAAATCGTCACAACAGTTCCGTTCTCATAAGCGAACACGTTTAGGTCGCGATTAGAACTGCTGATTTTAGGAGCATAAATGATGAATTTTTCTCCAACAGAAGATTTGCTTACTGAAGGCACAAAATCGTGCTGCCAGTCGCTGTCTGTGCTTTGTGATGCATACACAAGATTACTTGAAGTAATAATGAAGTAGTCACCATCTTTCTTAAGCACACCACCTGATGCATACAAAGCATCATCATTGATTCCATTATCTTTAATGTAAAGAATATAGGACTGTCCTGCCATAAGCATTCCAGATACTGTATCATCGGTATCACCATCCATACCATCATCGACGATATTGAATGTAGTGCTATCGTAGATTGCAGTTACGATCAAACAAACATTTCGCTGAACCGCGTCATTGTTCGGCGGAACGAAAATGTTGAAATAGGTGGAAGGTTCACCGGTACCCCAAACTTGGGAAGCCATGGTGATCAATAGGAGAAAGGTAATCAGACGTTTCATGCCCGCCCGCCTTACATTGGAGATGCCATTTTTTTAAGTGACTGAAAAACAATAGTATAAATAATGGCAATAAAAGAAAAGGCGTCCGAACAATGGACGCCTTTCCAAAATATGGACAGAGTTTGGTTTTTAAGACTACTAAAAATCTTAAAGTGTACCTCTCAATTCTTGTTCACGTTCGATGGCTTCAAAAAGTGCTTGGAAATTTCCTTTTCCAAAGCTTTTTGCACCCTTTCTTTGAATGATTTCGAAGAACATGGTTGGTCTGTCTAGCACGGGTTTGGTGAATAATTGAAGTAGATAACCTTCGTCATCACGATCAATCAAAACGCCGTGCTTTTTCAATAATTCAAGGTCTTCATCAATGTGACCAACACGATTTAAAACAGTTTCGTAATAAGTGTCGGGAACATAAAGGAATTCAACACCACGTTCTTTCAATGCAGAAACAGTTTCAATGATATTGTCTGTAGCCACAGCGATATGCTGCACGCCAGCACCTTCATAGAAATCAATATACTCTTCGATTTGAGATTTTTTTCTTCCTTCAGCAGGTTCGTTAATGGGGAATTTGATTCTACCATTTCCATTGCTCATTACCTTACTCATAAGAGCGGTATATTCAGTAGAAATGTCTTTATCATCGAAACTAATAAGCTGTGCAAATCCCATCACTTTTCCGTAGAATTCCACCCACTTATTCATCTCATTCCAACCCACATTGCCAACCATGTGATCGATAAATTTCAACCCACAATCTGCTGCTTTATAATGAGGATTCCAAGCTTTGTATCCTGGCATAAATAAACCTGTGTATTCACTTCTTTCCACGAAGATGTGCACAGTTTCACCGTATGTATGAATTCCAGAAAGTACAACCTTTCCATTTTCATCTTCTATGGTTTTTGGTTCCATGTAACTCACTGCTCCGCGAGTAGTGGTTTCTTTCCAACTTTTAGTAGCGTCATCTACCCAAAGTGCAACCACTTTTACACCATCACCGTGCTTGTTTATATGCTCGTTTATTTCGCCGTCTTTGTGCAAAGGAGAAGTAAGAACAAGTCGAATTTTATCTTGTTGAAGAACGTATGAAACGCGGTCTTTAGAGCCTGTTTCAAGTCCACAATATGCAACAGGTTGGAAGCCCCAAGCGCTCATGTAATAGTGAGCAGCTTGTTTTGCATTTCCTACATAAAGTTCTACATAGTCTGTTCCCAATAGAGGAAGAAAATCTTCTGCTAGTGGATTAATTTTTTCCAAGTTTTGTGAAGTGGTATCTGTAATCATTTTCCCGAAATTATTTGTCCAACCATGAGGTTAGATAGTCTTTGTCTGAAAGTTCGATAGCGAGTTGAGTTATTTTTAATGGTTTGAAAGTATCAACCATTACGGCGAGTTCACCTGTTTCTTTTTGACCAATACTCCTTTCTGTTGCACCAGGATGTGGACCGTGAGGAATTCCTCCTGGATGCAATGAAATGTAGCCTTTATCAACGTGATTTCTGCTCATGAAATCTCCGTCTACATAGTAGAGAACTTCATCAGAATCTATATTGCTATGATTGTATGGCGCGGGTATAGATTGTGGATGATAATCGTAGAGTCGAGGCACGAAAGAACATATTACAAAATTGTGCGCTTCGAAAGTTTGATGCACTGGTGGTGGTTGATGCACACGACCAGTAATCGGTTCAAAATCTTTGATGTTAAAAGCATACGGGAAGTTATATCCATCCCATCC
>JBJOKO010000361.1:0-3177 GCA_046046035.1 Bacteroidota bacterium
GATGGCGATCAAATCCATGCTTTCCACTGTCAATGGAGCTTGTTTTTGTTTGTCTGTGATGCGCGATTCCTCGATAACAAGTTCCGGCATGAGCATCGAATTATCAACTAGCTTGACCATGACTTTCTCACTTGCAGACTTCACCTCAATCTCCATGTTCTCGTAACCTATGTAGCGAATAACAAGGGTTGTAGGAAGTTTAGAAACAGTAAGTGTAAACTCTCCATCAAAATCTGTAGTAGTACCATTTGCTGTGCCCTTCTCTCCTACAGCAGCTCCGAAAATAATTTCACCCGAGCTAGAATCCTGCACTTTTCCTCGCAGAGTTTGTGCCCTCGCTTGAGAGCAGAAAGCACAACAAATAAGAGCGCATAGAAGAGTATAAAATCTTGTCATAGGACGGTTCGCGGTTAAGGAATACGTGCTAAAATAGCGAGTTTTCGTAAAAATACTATGGATGCATAAAAAAAAGCACGGTCTTTATTCGACCGTGCTTTTTATCTTATTGATTTTGACTTAATAAAGCGCTGGGAATTTAGTAGGATTGCTTTCTCTCATGATGTCGTAAACAGCATCGAAAATATCCTCTGCACTTGGCTTGCTAAAGTAGTCTCCATCTGTGCCATACGCTGGCAAATGAGGTTTTGCAGAAAGTGTTTTTGGCTCACTATCAAGATATCTGAAAGCGCCTTGTTTATTTATCACTTCGTCCAAAAGATATGCAGAAGCACCGCCTGGTACATCTTCATCTACAATCAATAGGCGACTTGTTTTCTCAATACTTTTCTTGGTAATTCCAGTTGTATCAAAAGGAAGTAAAGTTCTAGCATCAACAAGTTCCACACTAATTCCAATCTCTTCCAATTGCTTGGCAGCAACAGAACAAATATTGAAAGTTGAACCATAGCTCAAAAGAGTGATATCTGTTCCCTCTTTTACAACCTCAGCGATACCAACCGGGATTGAATACTCTCCAAGATTAGTTGGTCTTGCTTCTTTCGAACGGTATCCGTTCAAACATTCTACAACCAAAGCTGGATCATCTGAATTCAATAGAGTCTTGTACATTCCCACAGCTTGCATCATGTTTCTTGGAACGCATACAATCATTCCTCGAACACTGTTGATGATAGAGCCCATAGGACTTCCAGAATGCCAAATGCCTTCTAGTCTATGCCCGCGAGTACTAATAATGAGAGGCGCTTTTTGTCCACCTCTTGTTCTGTATTGCACGCTTGCCAAATCATCACGCATGATTTGCAATGCATAAAAAATGTAATCCAAATATTGAATTTCGGCAACAGGACGAAGACCACGCATGGCCATTCCAATACCTTGTCCGATGATTGTCGCTTCACGAATACCCGTATCTGAAACTCTCAAGTCACCGAATTTCTCTTGAAGTCCTTCGCATGTTTGATTTACTCCTCCAATTTTTCCGACATCCTCTCCAAAAATCAAAACCTCAGGACGAGTGCTCATGGTCATATCCCAGAAATCGCGAAGAAGAATTCTTCCATCAACCATTTCAGGATTTTCTTCGAAGATTGGAGCTACTGCATCAAACTTCACAGAAGACCATTGCGACTCGCTGTACAAATGACTGCTGTAGCGTCTGCTGCATTCGTATTGCACTTGGTCTAACCAAGAAACCATCGTTTTTGCATCCGCATTATTTTCACCACGAACTGCTCTGATTGCTCTTTTAGAAATAGCAAAAATATCTTTGCGAATTGCCTCTTTAGATTTTTTCAATTCATCCAAAGCAGCTGCTACTGTAGCATTTCCAGAAGAAGCAGATAAACGTTCCAAATGAGAAATAGCTGTTTGAACATCGCTATCAATGTCTTTTCTGAACTCAGCCCATGCTTGTTTTTGTTCAGCACGAACTTGATTTTTAGCCTCCTCACGAATCTGATCTAATTCTTTATCACTTGCTGCACCATCCATCATGATGAACTTTTTGAATTGCACTAAGCAATCATATTCTTCATACCAATCAAGAAGGTTCTTGTCTTTATAACGTTCGTGAGACCCTGAAGTACTGTGGCCTTGAGGTTGAGTCAACTCTTCAATGTGCACCAATACTGGAATATGATTTTCACGACTAAAGCTTACTGCTTTTTCGTAAGTCATCAAAAGTTCAGGATAATTCCATCCTTTTGCTTTGAAAATTTTAATGCCATTTGTGGTGGTTGATTTTTCAAAACCAGAAAGAGCTTCAGAAATACTTTCTTTAACTGTTTGATATTTTTTCGGAACAGATATTCCCCATCCATTATCCCAAACATTCATTACCATTGGCACTCCCAGCACTGCTGCGGCGTTCATGGTTTCCCAGAACAAGCCTTCAGATGTGCTTGAATCGCCGATTGTACCAAATGCAACTTCATTTCCCTTATTAGAGAAACTTGTCCATGAGTGCAAATCTGGCAACTGACGATACATTTTGGAAGCTTGCGCTAAACCAAGCAATCGTGGCATTTGACCAGCAGTAGGGCTAATATCCGAAGATGAGTTTTTGGAAGACATTACATCTTTCCAAGAACCATCATTGTTTAAGAAACGCGTCGCATAGTGTCCACCCATTTGACGACCACCAGAAGCTGGCTCAGCGTCAGTATCTGTATGGGCGTATAGAGCAGCGAAATATTGTTGCACATTCAATTCACCAATAGCCATCATGAAAGTTTGATCGCGGTAGTAACCGGATCTCCAATCACCATTTTTGAATTGCTTCGCCATGGCAATCTGCGCTAACTCTTTGCCATCTCCGAATATTCCGAATTTAGCCTTTCCAGTTAGAACTTCTTTTCTTCCCAAAAGAGAAGCTTCGCGACTATAGCAAGCCAAACGATAATCGTCTAGCATACGTTGGCGGATCTTCTCTTCTGTAAGAATGTGGTCTGGTGTTTCAAAAGTTTTAGACATGGTGCAAAGATAATGATCTGATTGATTATTTTTGAGTCCTTATGAACATAGAAACTAGACCACATCTCCAAATGCATATTGAAGGAGGCTCATTACGTAGCATGCTCATTGTCAATGACAATGGCCTTCACCTTGGACCTAAAAAAAGTGATGAACAAGAATTTATAGAAAAATGCCAAAATGGAAATTCCTTTTGGGTCTATCATTTTATACCTCTCGAAGCTATAGAAAGGGTCCGTTATGCCG
>JBJOKO010000362.1:0-3173 GCA_046046035.1 Bacteroidota bacterium
AGAATAATGCTGTAGTTGTTTTTGATTTATCCCAGTTATTCTTTCAAGGCCACTTTTTGTGAAAATACCCTTGTAATAATTGAGCAAACTCACGGTGTCCATTTTGTAAATAATTTCAAAATCACCTTTCAATACTGCAGGCAATTTTGAATTCTCTTTTATATAAATGGCAATGGCTTCTTCAACAGAACTTTTAGCTTCAGCTGTGGTATTACCCGCACCATATATTCCTGGGATATTCTCAGCCCACGCGCCAAAATCATCCTTTCCTTTTTCAAGAACTACTATTACTTTCTTTGGTTTCATATTGTTGTAGTTAATATTAAAAAGTGCTTATTTCAATCCCATATCCTTTCTAATCTTCTTCCTGAGACCTTCTGCCATTTCCTTACTCCCGTGATAAGGAACAGGATATCTCAGACCCTCCTTTTCATAGATATAGTGACTACCGCTCGTTCTTAAATGTACCCATCCATTCTTCAAAATAATCCGATGGAATTCAGAGTATTTCATACAAACACGTTTTTAGTTTTCAGATTACAAAGATAGTACTTTTTCTATCATACACAAAAATAAATGATAGCATTTACACTATCATTTGCTCTTGATCTTGAAGGCCATTTTTTTGTCGGCTGAGTTCACGTGTTTTTTCAAAATACGCTTGCCTTCTTCTTTGACTTCGCTGCCTTTTCGAAAGCCCCACATGATATCGCTGGCCGCTTTGCGGGTCTTCTCTACATCCACAATTGGAAACGGATAATCTTTGCCAATCTCACAGCCGTATAATTCCTGTTCGATGAGCGTGAGTTTATGCGGCTCGTGAATGAGGTGTGCTGGAACATTCGCCAATTCAGGAACCCATTTTTTTATAAAAATACCCTCCTTATCATGCGACTCTGAGTTGCGAATAGGATTATAAATGCGGATCGTGTTGACGCCTGTAGTGCCGCTCTGCATCTGGAGTTGAGGATAATGTATCCCGGGTTCATAATCGAGAAATTGTCGCGCGAGAAAATGCAATTCTCTCCAATCTTGCCAAAGATTAAATGCGAAGAATGACACAACCATTGCGCGCATTCTAAAATTCAAATAACCTGTTTGCACCACGCATCGCATGCATGCATCGATGAGTGGCACTCCTGTCTGGCCCGTCTGCCAAGCCTTTATGTATTCTTCATTTTTCGGCTTTACCAATGTATTATAGGCGCGATTGATATTCTCAAACTCATAGCGACATTCATCTTCGAACTTCTGGATAAAGTGACAATGCCAATGCAATCGCGAAATGAAATTAGATAGCGCTCTCTTATTCGTTGATGTGCTGTAATGTCGGGTAGTGATATGATATACCATGCGCATGCTGATATTGCCGTAGGCCAAATAAGGCGAAAGTCGGCTGCAGCTTTTTCTACTTAATGATGGACTACTAATATTTCTGCTGTAATCGCCATAGCGATCATTCATGAAACTCTGCAAATAGCGCCACGCCCAGTATTCACCGCCTTGTTGAAAGTTGCTATTGCGTGTAGTAATTTCTTCAGATAGATCAGCACCTTTTATTTCTTTGAAAAATGATTCATCAAGTCTAATCGCATCCACATTCTTTTCATCAAAAAAAACAGGCTGACTCGTCATCTTCGCTTCCCACAATCCATCCCATTCCTTGCGAGATTTCAGCTTTCGAACGATACCGTTTGTTTGGTATTCTTTCCATGCAATGTTATTCTCTCGAAAAAAATTCTGCATGAACTTGTCGCGCTCGAATGTCAAACCGTTTCCTATTTCTTCAGAAGAAAAAACAGTATTGATCGAATATTCGTTTGCTAGTTTTTCGAAAACAAAAGAAGCTTCATTATGAAAAATAAAAATCTCCGCATGGAAGACCTTCAGCTTTTCATTCAACTCTTTCAATGACTCAAAAACAAAACGCCAATGTCTGACATCGCTGTCATCATAGGCCATTACCGAAGGTTCGAATATGTAAATTAATAATAGTGGAAGGCCAGACTGTTGGGCGTTCCAAAGAGGCTCATGATCTTGAAGTCGTAAATCGCGTTTAAACCAAACAATATTAATTTCCTGCTTGAGCATTTCTTAATCAAGAAATCTTGGTAGGAATAATATGTGATTTCGCATAGGCAAGACGAGCTATGCGTTTTGTTACATGATAACTATCTAAACCAGAAATAGCAACGGTTTCCGCTTTCTCGATATCAATAGAACCGTTCTCGTGTAAGCAAATTTCGGGAAGGTATATTTCCAATACTTTTCCGATGACTAGGATGGTTCCATTGATTTTCAAATCGTGACGCTCGACGAATTCGAGGCCATACTTGATATGACTTTGTTTGACAAACGGAGCTTTGAAACCATCCAAAAACTCAGGAGTCAAGCCCGTGGCATCGAATTCAGAAATTTCTTTTGGATAGCGCGCAGCTGTTTGATGCGCTTCCTTATAAATTGTGGGATTGATATGATTAATCGTGTAGAACTTCGTTTCCATTATGTTCTCGAGCGTATGTCGCTCCGCCACATCAGGCCTGCAGATATAACCGACGAGAGCAGGATTTGAACCCAAATGAACGACAGAACTGTAGATAGCGAGGTTCGTTTTTGAATCGTTATCGATGGTTCCAATAAGGGAAGCGCTCTTGAATCCAGTGATTGAATTCATGAAGGCGGCTCTTTTTCTTGATTCCATCTCAAGAATGTCGGAATTGCTAAAATGCTTGATGTTCATTGGGAAGCGGTTATGCTTCCCATAACAATCTCGGTGCAAAGATGTTCGACTCGGTGACAAATACACCCTATCGGGTATAAAAAGCATCGAAAAACCAAAGTTTATACCCTTTCAGGTATAAAATATTCAGCTGATTTTACTTCCCAATACAGAACTTCGAAAAGATGGAATTAAGTAAGTCGTCGGCATTGATGGTGCCGGTGATGTCGCCGAGATGATAGAGGGTGCGGCGGATATCTATTGCCAAGAAATCTCCTGTTACTCGATTGTCCAACCCTTTTAGCACCTCATTCAAACTCACCGAAGCATGCGTCAATGCTTCGAAGTGGCGAATATTGGTTACAATTGTATCGCCAGAATTTACTTGACCTTGCTGCACAAACGATTGCAATTTTTCTTTCAACGCCTCCACTCCATCACCTGCTTTTGCGCT
>JBJOKO010000363.1:0-3169 GCA_046046035.1 Bacteroidota bacterium
ATCACGATAGCCATCTCTTGTTCTTCTAGAAATATATCCGAAATAGGTAAATTTCCTATATCGACCACCAAGTGAAGTATAATTACTCAACAGATTAAAAGAACCAATGGTGGAAATATTCTCACCACCAATCACACGAGATTCATCCGCCGACTTGGTTTGTATATTCAACATGCCACCGTATTGAGCTCCATACTGAATGCTAGCTGTACCCCGCACAAACACAATTCGAGAAACACTTTCAAATGGTTGACTGTAATGACTTGCAGGATAACCGTAGATATCTGAATTAGTAAGAATGCCGTCATGTCGAATATTAAACTCCCACCCACGATGAGGGTCGAGTCCACGCGTTGAAACATTCAGCTGATTTCCCGCTGCATCCATATCATAAATGAAAATACCGGGTACTTTGCTAAATACAGCTCGTGCATTTTTCTCCGCTGTAGCCGGAGTTAGATTACTTAAGGATATTTCAGAAACTTTCTTTCCTTCAGTAATAAAACCCTGCCAAAGCAAGGGTACATAAATTGGAATGTCATAAACCACAATCGGACATAGAAGCCGATCACCCCCATCAATTGTTATCGAATCAATATTTATCAAACGAATTTTCATCGTGTCAAGAGCAAACTCATTATTAGTCTTGATTGCAGGACCAGAATATGGAATGGTATCTTGAGAAAAAACAAAACTAGAGAAGACAAAAAAGATAGAGAAAACAAGACTTTTAGACCAAACTTGTTTCATTGCTTTTTGATTTGCTCAGTTGTTTACTGAATTGCACTTTAGAATAATAAACAACTAATAGAATTGGTAGTATGTAATCGCCCATTCTTTCAATGGTTTCAAAAATATCTCTTGTATGTCCGGCAATAGGATGAATGAATTCTGTAACTAGTTTGTAGAAAAGAACAAACCACATTAGCCCTGCAGTCTTTGGTCTTAAATAAACCAATAGTCCTAGAGCCATTTCAAATCCACCAAACATGCGCATTTCAATACCATGCGTAGGAATTCCGAAATAGGTAAAGTGCTTGATTAAAACAGGATGATCATTGAACAATGCGAGTCCACCGTGACCAACGAGAAGAAGTGCAAGACACAACCTCATGATGTGTTCGAATTGAAATCCGCGTGATTTCAAATTCATATCAGCTATAGTAAGTGTTTTCCACCAACCATTTCTAACAATAAAGCCACCAGTTACCCAAAGAAAAGCCAATGGAACACCGTAGTTACCGCCTCTTTCAAAGAATTCGGACATGCCGAGTCCTGCGGAAGGACGAAGTGCTGCGGTGAAAATTGTCCAGATTGCAGCCCATAATAGAACTGCTCTATTTGGGCGATAGAAAGACCAAATACCAATCGCAATATCCATCACACCAATCAAAGGCATGAATGTTCTTGAAAGCGATTCAGGAAAATAAAAGACATTAAAAAAAGTAAGCCATCCGTCTTTACCAATTATACCCCACGCGCCATGACCTACAAAGCAGCCAAGCACACCAAAACGAAGCAAGAAAAACAACTTCTCCTCTAAGCTATAGCTCGAAGAGAAAGGGTTGATCCAGTACTTAGTTTGAACTTGACTTTGCATACAAAAAAGAAAAAAAACTCACGGGGCTTTGACACCCCGTGAGTTTCGAATAATCGATTAGTTAAGAACAGTCACTTGGAATGAAGCCATTCCAGAAGCGCTGTGAAGTTTCACGAAATAATTGCCAGCAGCAAGACCAGCAGTAGAAACACGCACAGTGTTTCCAGTTTGAGAATTGATAGAAAGATTTTCTACCAATTTGCCATGAATGTCAACCAATGAAACCACTAGATCTTGTGGAACTGTGTTCATAGTAACAATCATGTCAGTACCTGCTTGAACTGGGTTTGGATAGATAGTCGAAGTAGAAAGCGCGTCCAATTCATCAACACCTACGGTCAAAGTGATTGAGAATTTGTTAGCATTAGGACTACCAACTTGGGTATTTCCAGCTACGTCTTCTGCACCTTCAACGGTAACGTCGATGTTCTGAACATAAACAGCCACATCATTGATTGTGTATGTTGCTTCGAATGTTGTGCTATTCACCCATTCACCACTTGCATAGCTAATTGCGCCTTCAGTATCCTCAATAGGGAACGTAAAGGTTGGATTAATTGCAGAGCTCATTTGCTCATCAAAAATTGCAGTCAACACAAATGGAGTTCCTAGTTGATCAACTGTAATTGATGCGAAGTTTGGAGTTACAACAACTACTGAAGGGTTTTCAGTATCGATGCTGAAAGTTCCATCTAGAGAACCTGTAGCAACAATTGGATTACCACCCAAGTCATTTGCTGTGGCAACCATAGCACCAATACCATTGCTTACCATGTTGTCATCAGACAAGTTATATACTGCTTCGTAAGTAAAGTCATCAGACCAGTTGCTCAATGATGTATTCAATGTCAATGACGATGCATCACCAGTAGTAAACTCAATTACTGGAGTTTCATCCGTATTCATCTCATCGTCGAATTGAACAGTAACAGCGAATTGATTTGAAGAAACGTTATCATCACACAACAAGTCATCGTTTGCACTAATAAGCGTAACGTTTGGAGAATGAGTATCGATTCCAAATATGTTTGAATTACTTGAGAAAACTTGAATGTTTCCAACAGCATCGTGGCCTGCAGAAAGCAATACAATGATTCCTGAAACTTCTTCATTTGAAGGTAGAACTTCGTAAGACCATTCAAACGTGGTTGGATTCAACCAAGAACCGCTACCATTCGCAAGTGTGTTTGCAATTGAATTACCTGCAAATGCCAAAGTAGGATTAGTCTCCATATCCATTTCTTCAGAGAACTGAGCAGTGATTATAAAATCACCTCCGATATTAGACACATTCACAAAGTTGTTGCTTACTAGTACATCTGCGACAGAAGGATTTTGTGTATCAAGATCAAGCACATCGATTGCAACAGCAGCATCTTGTGCGTTACCGTTCATGTCCATTGCACCAGTAAGTTCTACGTCAATATCAGCGAATGTAACGTTGTTATCTGTAGTTGTAAATACCACTTCGTAAGTAGATTCAGTCAACCAAGATCCAGTATTAAATACTAGAGATGAACCTGGATTTTCAACTGGGAACAATACGTTCATTGCTGAACTTGGATCAAC
>JBJOKO010000364.1:0-3146 GCA_046046035.1 Bacteroidota bacterium
GGTTTGCCGTTTATAATCCATGCAAGAGATTCATTCGATGAGATCTTCGAAGTGCTCGACACGTATAATGCCTCAGAGCTAAAAGGAATATTCCATTGCTTTACTGGCAATGCTGAACAAGCAAAAAAGATTATGTCGTATGGTGGATTTTTGATGGGGATTGGAGGCGTGATTACTTACGACAAAGCCAAGCTTGATGAAGTAGTAAAAGACATTCCACTTGAATATCTAGTATTAGAAACAGACAGTCCATTTCTCACGCCCAAACCTTATCGAGGCAAGCGAAATGAAAGTAGTTACATCCCTATCATAGGCGCACGTGTAGCAGAAGCAAAAGGATTATCTTTGGAGGCAGTTGCCGAACATACTACTGCGAATGCATTGCGAATTTTCGGACAAAACGGATAACCAACAAACGCATTATTTTGTCAAAGACATTACTCATTTATACGGGAGGTACTATTGGTATGATGGAAGATCCATCAACCGGAAGCCTCATCCCGCTCAATTTTCGTGAACTCGTAAACTACATTCCTGAATTGCGACGATTCAGTTCTAGTCTTGAAGTAGTCGCTTTCGATAATCCGATTGATAGTTCAGACGTCAACATTTCTACGTGGTTGAAAATTGCTGAAACCATTGAAGAAAATTATGATGAGTACACCGGATTCGTTGTTCTGCATGGCACCGACACCATGGCGTATAGCGCGTCTGCATTGAGTTTCATGCTAGAGAATTTGAGCAAGCCAGTTATTTTCACCGGTAGTCAATTGCCTATTGGTAAATTGAGAACAGATGGAAAAGAGAATTTGATCACAGCGATTGAGATTGCCAATACGCGAAGAAATGGCGAGCCTGTATTGCAGGAAGTTGCTATTCTTTTTGATTCAAAATTGATGCGTGGAAATAGAACGCACAAATACAGCACAGAAAACTTTGACGCTTTTTCATCACCAAATTATGATGAATTAGCTGAGATTGGAATTCATATTATTTACAATTTCAAAAGTCTACTTCGCCCTAAAGACGGGGGATTGAAGATTCACAAGAAATTTGACGACTCCGTGGGAATATTGAAAATCTTCCCTGGAATGAGTACAAAATTTGTTCATGCAGTGCTCAATGCTCCCGGATTAAAAGCCATTATTTTAGAAACGTATGGCAGTGGAAATGCACCGAAAGATCCAGCACTAATTGAACAGCTTTCGGACGCCATAGCTCGTGATTTGGTCATTCTCAATGTTACACAATGCAGCAAAGGCTTTGTAGAGCAAGGTTTGTATGACACTTCAGCAGCATTGCAGAAGTTAGGTGTTATTGGCGGAGCCGACATGACAACAGAAGCCGCTCTAACAAAATTGATGTTTTTATTGGGGCAAGGTTACACTGGAAATGAACTCCGTACTGAACTTTCAACACCACTTCGCGGAGAGCTAACATCCTATTTGGCACTAGGGGTTCAGCCTGTGTGATAACTATCACAGATTTAGGCATATCAGCCGACTAATTTTGCGGTCAAATATTACTCTCAATGGAAATTATCGGTTATGCAGCCTCTCTCCTTATAGGCATTTCACTCGGATTGATTGGTGGTGGTGGATCCATCCTCACCGTGCCTGTGCTTGTATATCTCTTTCATGTTGAACCCGTATTGGCAACAGCCTACTCTCTTTTCATTGTCGGGATAACGAGTTTGGCAGGCGCATTTCCTAAATACAAACAAGGTGAGATCAATGTAAAGACGGCTATCATTTTTGGTATTCCATCTATTGCTGCGGTATATGCTACAAGAGCATTTATAGTTCCCTCAATACCCTCTGAAATAGGAACAATTGGAAGTTTCGTTGTATCAAAAAGTATTTTGATGATGCTTTTGTTTGCAGTACTCATGGTAGCCGCTTCCTTCTCTATGATTAGAAGCAAAAAGAAAGCAGATGAGAAAGTAGAGGAACAAGTATTCAATTATCCAATGATTATTCTTGAGGGTGCAGGTGTTGGTGTGTTGACAGGTCTTGTTGGCGCTGGTGGAGGATTCTTAATTATACCTGCACTTGTAATGTTGAGTAAACTGCCGATGAAACAAGCTATTGGAACATCGCTTTTAATTATTGCTGCTAAATCATTGATCGGTTTTACAGGCGATTTAGGAAAGCAGGTAATGGATTGGCAGTTGCTCATTACCGTGAGTCTGTTGGCCATCGCAGGTATATTTGTTGGAAACGCATTGAGTAAAAAAATAGCTGCTGATAAACTCAAGGCAGGCTTTGGTTGGTTTGTTTTAGTAATGGGAGTTTATATCATTGCATCAGAATTATTGAAATAATCGATGAAAAAAATTGCATTCTTCATTTTACTCATTGGTTTCATTTCATGCAATGAAAACAACACTGAGTCATCCAATGGCAATCAAAAAATATCTGTTGTGTTTCCTGCAAGTAAGTACAACGAATTAATGTCGAGTGACAAACCCATGTTTATTGATTTCAATGCAACCTGGTGTGGTCCATGCAAACTGATGAAGCCGATGTTTGAAGAACTTGCGATTCAATATCAAGGCAAGGTGAATTTCATTTCGATAGATACAGACAAGAATCCAGAAATTGCCGATCAGTATGGGGTGACCTCCATTCCTACGTTTGTATTGGTGCACAATAAAGTAGTGCAATGGGGCAGCGAGGGTTCTTTGCCCAAAGAAATGCTGGAAGAGCCTTTAAAAACGTACAAATAATAGTCCTTTACTCTTCGAACGGAAGTTTTTGCACGACGAGAAGCAAAAACTGTCCAATAAAGCCACTTTTTATTAGACTTTGGTTCTAATGAAAAAGATGACTTTTATCACAACGCAACATATTCCTAAAAAAATAGGCTCTATACTTCAAAATTTGAGGTTTACACCAAAAAACAAGAAGCGCCCTAAACAACTGTTTATCAGTATTATTTTTCTATATTAGCGATAAGAACACTAGACTAAAACGTATCTCTAATAGCCTACTCTCTCCCGAGGTTAACTGGTCATTTGAGAATACACATATCGCTAATCTGCCAAATGACTACTAGGGCTAAACACATCGTTGCAATAGGCGCTTCCGCGGGAGGGCTTGAGGCTTTGAAGTCTCTAATTGCTAATATTCCTCTCAAATGCGGTT
>JBJOKO010000365.1:0-3145 GCA_046046035.1 Bacteroidota bacterium
CATTATAAAATAGAATATCGACATCCATTTCGCGTGATGAATAGACGCCATTCGTTTTCTTTCTTCCATAAAACTCCACTTCGAGTTCGGTGATTTCTGCCAATAGAAGAGGCAGTGAAAGATTGGTTTCGATAAGCAGGACTTGATTTAAGAAATCAGGAGCGCCTTCCATTCCCCAAGCTGGAGACTGGTAAATAGACGATTCGGCCAAGATATCCCCCATATTGAAGGAGATAAATTCGCGTGTTTCCTCGAGGTTTTCTTCGCGATCACCGAGGTTTCCACCTATACAGAGGTATGCTTTATTGAGACTCATCAGAGCACGAAAATACAGAATTCTACCATTGAGTGAGGTTCTTGACCGCTTGTGTAAAGCTAGGGTCTTTATAAAACAGTGAGGACTAGCTTCGTACTATCAAATAGGAAAATAATATCTCCATGCAATTTTTAAAAAACGTATTAGCATCATTCATCGGAACATTCGTTGCAATGTTCTTGGTGTTGGCAGTATTTGTAATCATCATTATGGTCGCTGTTTCCAGTGGTTCGGATGACAAAAACGTCACTGTCAAAGACAACTCTATCCTCCACATTGTACTCGATCAAGAAGTTGTTGAGAGAGGAAGCGACAACGATGTCAATTTCAATCCTGCTACATTTCAATCTGAGAGCAAACTTGGCTTGAACCATTTTATTCAAGATTTAGAAAAAGCAAAATCAGACGACAAAATCAAAGGAGTATTCCTTGAGGTAGTCAATTTTGCTGCTTCTCCGAGCACTATCTATGACATGCGCAAAGCCATTCTTGATTTCAAAGCATCAGGAAAATGGATCGTAGCATATGCTGAGAATTATACTCAAGGCGGTTATTATTTGGCTAGTGCGGCAAATGAAGTGTATATGTACCCAACAGGAACATTCGATTGGCGCGGACTAAGCACAGAGCTGATGTTCTTCAAACAAATGTTTGACAAGCTCGAAATCGAAGCACAAGTTATACGTGGCCCAAACAACAAATTCAAGAGTGCAGTAGAGCCTTTTATCTATGATCACATGTCCGTTGAAAACCGCGAACAGATCAGCACATTCGTTGGAGATATGTGGAGAACCATTCTTGATGGCATTTCAAAAGAACGAGGCGTAAGCGTTGAGTTCCTTAATCAAGCTGCAGATTCATTGACATTCCGCGATGTGAACTTGGTGAAGAGCAACGGACTACTCAACGGACTTTCATACCGTGATGAAGTTATTTCATTGATGAAAACAAAGGTTGGTCTTGATGCACAAGCAAAAGATGGTTTTAACCTTATAAAGCTTGCAGACTATCATACCAAACCCGAGAACGAAAAGAAAGACAGTCAAGTAGCGATTGTATATGCTATTGGGGCGATTGAAAGCGGCGAAGGCGATGATCAGACTATTGGTAGCGATCGTATTGCAAAAGCCTTGCGTGACGCGCGTTTAAATGAAAAAGTAAAAGCGATTGTATTGCGTGTGAATTCACCAGGCGGAAGTGCATTGGCATCCGATGTTATTTGGAGAGAAACAGAATTGATTCGTCAAAGCGGAAAACCACTTGTTGTTTCAATGGGAGATTACGCGGCATCTGGCGGTTATTATATTGCTTGCAATGCAAATAAAATCTTCGCTAACCCAACCACATTAACTGGTTCAATCGGTGTATTCGGTGTAATTCCGAACATGCAGAAATTCTTGAATAATAAGATTGGATTGACATTCGATACTTACGAGACAAACGCACATTCTGATATGATGTCTGTCACTAAGCCATTAGATGCTGTAGAAATGAAAGCGATGCAAGATGTAGTGTCAGACATCTACGATGATTTTACATCCAAAGTTGCTGCCGGCAGAGGAAAAACTCAAGCGCAGGTGGACAGCATAGGCCAAGGACGCGTTTGGAGCGGTGAAGACGCCCTTCAATTGGGTTTGGTGGATGAATTAGGCGGTTTGAACCAAGCAATCGCCTCAGCGGCTAGTTTAGCAGGTTTGAGCGATTACAGTTTGACGGAATATCCTGAGTTGAAAGATCCATTCCAAGAATTGGTGAATGAACTTATGGGGCAAAAACAAACTTCGATGATGAAAGAAGTGTTGGGAGATCAGTACGGCATGTATGTGCAATTGCAATCCGTTCAGAAGATGAAAGGCCCACAAGCACGAATTCCATTCTTACTCGAGATTAAGTAATATGAATGAAAAACTTTCAATGGACCAGCTCGGGAGGATGACTCCCGAGCAGTTCAAAGAAGCTCAAAAAAACCCGATAGTCCTGGTGTTGGAGAATATCCGCAGCGGGTTGAATGTCGGAAGTCTTTTTAGATCAGCAGATGCCTTTCGTGTGAAAGGCATTTTCTGCATAGGGTACACACCTGTTCCACCCCACCGCGAAGTCTTGAAATCCGCGCTAGGTGCGACCGAGACCGTTGAGTGGGAACACAGAGAAGATGCGATAGCGTTGATCAATGAATTGAAAGCCGCGGGATTTACTTGCTGTGCGATAGAGCAGACATCAAATTCCATCGACCTTTCAAAATTCCAACACGACCCCAACACCCCATTAGCACTAGTGTTAGGCAACGAAGTTGATGGCGTAAGTCAAAGCGTAATCGACGCCTGTCACCACACCCTAGAAATCGCCCAACACGGAACCAAGCACTCCCTCAACGTAGCAGTGTGCGGCGGCATCGTCCTCTACGCGCTATGCGGGATTTCGGATTCCTGATTTCGGATTCCGCATTTTTGATTCCGGATTCCGGATTTCGGATTCCGGATTTTTGATTCCGGATTTCGGAATTCGGAATCATTTCCCCACTTCCCCACTTTCCCACTTTTCCATTCCAACTCTTCCCATTTCAGGAGTAAAATATCCCCACCTGGCAGGAATTCCCACCCCCTGGAAGGTTATTAATTTACTTTTACTTAAACGTAAGATAGATTAGCGAAAAAAAGATTTAATTATCCGATTCAGAAATTGAGACTACCACAATTGCTTTAAATAATTCCAAGTGAATAGTTGCATTTATTAATTGTTGGTGACCGGATAATGGTTGAAGTCAGCATAGTCGGTGATACGAAAATTAGAAAACTATCACGGATTAGCTAATAATTTTATTCAACAAAT
>JBJOKO010000366.1:0-3108 GCA_046046035.1 Bacteroidota bacterium
GTCTGATGGTGTAGTTATAAAGTAGTAATCTAAATCTGCTTCCAAAACTTCCGTATATGAATATGTTGGAAGTGCAGTGCCACCCATTGTGATTGTTCCAGCACCGGCAGGGAATACATCTATGGTAAGTTCAGCATGAGGAATAGCATCAAATACCGCTGTGATAGTATCCGCTAAACATGATGTGAATGTTACAGTTGTTGCTGCATCATCTGGATCAAGTTCTGTGAAGTTTGTTTCCCAATGATTAAAGGTGTACCAATCATTTTCTGTTACCGTGAATGATTGTAAACCACCTAAAGCAAAATCAAATGAAGTTGGATAAGTCGTTACATCAGCTCCGTTCACTTGAACCATTCCAGCACCCAACGGATCCATATCAACTACTACTGTTGCAAATCCATTGCTCGCAACAAAGTGCGCAACAACGGTAACATCTGTTGAAATAGTCATTGTAGTAATTGGATTGCTTGCATCTTCGATAACACCTGTTCCAGATGTAATCTCCCAACCAGCGAATGTTCCGCATGCCGCTTCTGGAGCAACTAGATCAATTTCCAAATCCGCGAAAAAGATTCCGCTCCAAGGTGCTGTTGATTGATTCAGCTCAACCGAACTTACTTCGATATCACCTACACCATCTATTTCAACAGTAAGATTCAAAGCTGTTACATCATAACAATCTTCAATACCTCCGATAATCTCATCGCTGCATCTATCTAGAACGAAGTCTCTAATTTCTTGAACATTCGCTTGCCATCCAGCAAAGGTTCCACCCCAACGAGTACATTGACGTGTCATCTCTGGTTCGATATGCAGAGCCATGCTATCAAGCACGTGAATCATTTGATCACAAGAGAAAATAGTATTTGAAAGGGCAGCATATCGTTGAATGTAATCTGCGAAGAATTGTTCGTTATCAAAAAGAGCATTCAACACCGGAATGTGACCTTGTCCTCCCACATCACCCATTGCATCAGTCTGACATGGATCTGCATCGGGCTCAGTTGATGGCACTCCAGTGTAATTGATGTAGTGACCGAATGTTGCATCATTATCCCACAATGCATATCTCCAACGTCTTGCATCACCATCAGGGTGACGACCTCTCCACCATGCAGTATTCCAGTTCAACCAGTCGGTTGTTACAACATATCCATTCAAAATAAAGTAGTCAATCAAACTCATAGTGTTGTACTGTGTAAGCACATAATCGTAGTTTGCTTGAACTGTCATATCATTTGTAGTGATGAAATTCACAAGTGTATTCCAATCCGCAGATGAACCATACTCATCCCAAGTACCACCCCAAGTTTTTACAAAGTCAACAAAACCTTCAGGTTGGTCGAAATAGTAATCCGTGAAGTCGATATCATCCACTTTTTCGCGGATATCATAAACTCCCCAATAAGCACCATTAATATAAACTACGCTGAATTCGCACTTACGACCATCAACGTGAAGTCCGCCAATCAAGGCCAACTCGTGAACATAAGCATCGCGCAAGTGAGCACCATTTGCAAACGAATAGTTATCATTCGCCGCAGCTTTGAAAATCAAACGCTCATAGGTCGGACGGTCTGTTGTGTTAATGACAGGGTAATCGATCACATTATCATAACCTAGAGCATCTCTAATAATCATATCAAAACCTCTTTGATCATAAGCATTAGAGTCATTTCCGTGTTCGTTTGAATCTCCTGTTGCCTCTGAAAGGAAAGTTCCATTCTCATCGAAAAATTCAATGTGCGTCAATTCATCACCACCCCAAGCACCATCAGAAAGTGTAGCACCACTGATAGAAACTTGCATGATTGTATGAGTGTCAGGACCAATGAAATAAGTGTTTGTTTCTATGAAACCTGGAAGCACTGTAGCGTCAGGACTGTATGCCACTGCGCGAAGCACTTGCGTGCTTGCAATGTTGATTGGGCCAGCATAAACAGCGTCTGTATTGTTTGGCTCACTTCCATCTAGCGTGTAGTAGATGGTAGCGCCAGGCTCAGCAGTAGAAAGAGTCACGTTTTGAGCGCCTGCATAGTAACCAGCTTGAACTGAAATTTGAACGTTTGCCGCATAACGCACAGCAGTCGAAGTGCCGTTAGCCGCTTCTGGAGTAGGATTTGTGTGAATTACCCAAGCCGCGTTGCCGTTGCCATTTCTTCCCCAGCTGTGATTTGCTTGGTTTGGAACAACGCCATCAGCATCTGATGGGTCGAACGAGTAAGATTCTTGAATTGCACCAATTGGATTTGAAAACACGATGCTTTCAAAATTGGTTTGCGTCACTTTGAAGTTTGAGTTGATCTCTCCCAAATAGCCTGGATCATAATCGAAAGTTCCAGAAAGTAGAATCAATGCATATCCATTTGCAGGGACATTCGTTCCCGCAGGAATTTCATATTTCTGTGGATCAGCGGGATTATCGCTCAACCAGTAGCCGCCAATATTGATGGCAGCTCCGGTAGGATTGTAAAATTCAACCCAGTCTTCGTATTCCTGAGTCCAACCACCTCCTAAACCATAATCGCTATAGTTTGCAGCAGTGAATTCATTAATTACAACTTGGGCATTGAGAGTGCTAAAAACAAAAACGCCGGCCATTAGACCTAAAACGTTTTTAATGAGGCTTCTTGGTTTCATTTTCCTTCCTTAACATGGCTTACATTCAAGACTGAAACAACTTGGTTATGGTTGCACAGTTCTTATGGGTTTCATAACAGTTCCGTAAAGATACTGTGAGCCTATACAAACACAATGAATAAAAACCCGAAACTCTTGGAAAACAAAAACCCCGCAGGGTTGGCCGCGGGGTTTCTGAAACACTTAAAACTAATTGATTAAACGAGCTAATCACCTTTAAAAGAGTAATCTTCTAAAGACGCGTCAAAGTTAAGAGAACTTAAAGGCAATTCAAAATGAATTTTGCCAATTTCTGCCGAATGGTCATTTTTAGGGTCTGAATGTCAGAATTCCGATTCTCTGATTATTTTTGACACGAAATAAACAAACCTATGGGACATCACGAAGACAATCATCACGCTCACACAGAAGCTGAACAAAACGAAATTGGAGGTCCAGTAACCTTCGCAATCTTCTGCGTTGCAG
>JBJOKO010000367.1:0-3059 GCA_046046035.1 Bacteroidota bacterium
GGGTTCGGAATTTCAAATTGGCAACAGGCCAAATGTTATTCGCAAAAAAGAAAGAACCAATAGAAAGCACAATGCTGAAGATCACAAGTGGTCTCATTATTCGAAATAATGAAATACCCGCGCTCTTCATTGCAGTTAGTTCATTGTTTTCAGATAGTGCTCCGAATGTCATGATGCTCGACATCAAAATGGCGAGAGGCAGGGCCATATTTACGATACGTGCACTTGCAAAAAGTAGAAGTTTAACAATTACCCAAATGCTCAATCCTTTGCCCACTAGCTCATCCAAATACACCCAAATAAACTGCATCTCGAAAATGAACATGGCCACCATAAAGGTGACCAGGAACGGTCCGATGTAGGATTTTAAAAGGAGTATTGAAAGTTTTTTCACGAATACGAATTAGGGGATTACCACTTTCGGCTCTGCAAAACAGTTTTTGTAAAAAGTACAAAAACCGCAATCAATGCGATGAAATAAACCACTTCACGAGAATCGATAAGCCCGCGGCTCAACGAGATGTAATGGTCATTTATTCCAAGCTTAATTATAAAATTATCTAAAGGTCCGAGTAATTTGAAATCTCCGATAGCTTGAAATCCAGTGAACATGATGAAGCAGAGCAACGCCGCCAAAAGAAAAGCTACGATTTGATTAGAACTAATGGCAGATGCAAAAATTCCAATCGCAACATATCCACCAGCAAGAAATACAAGTCCAATGTAAGATCCCCAAGTTCCACCACTATCGATATTCCCCGCTGGATTGCCCAATTGATAAATAGTGAAATAATAAAGGATAGTTGGGATTAGTGCGATGATCACAAGAATCAATCCTGCGAAATATTTGGCAAGTATGATCTGAAGATCGGTAATCGGTTTGGTAAAGAGCAACTCAATTGTTCCATTGCGCTTTTCTTCTGCAAAAGAGCGCATCGTAATAGCTGGAATGAGGAACATAAATACCCATGGAGAGATGAAAAACAGTGTTTCCATGCTCGAGTATTTCATGTCAAGAACATTAGAGTCGCCTGGGAATATCCACATGAATAGTCCTGTAATCAGCAGAAATACTGCAATTACAACATATCCTATGAGTGAACTGAGAAAAGTGCGAATCTCCTTTTTTAGTAATGCTATCATAATATCAACAAGGCTTTCAAATCGGTCAAACTAGCTGCGAAGCTAAAGATTATATTCTTCTGTACACGTCCAAGCTTCCGCTGGGGCTGAAAAAAGAGCTTTTGTAAGAGGCCAAACCACTCCGAAAGTCTCTGATTGGCGGTAAATCTCCAGAAAACTAGGGTCTTCCCAATGGCTATAGGTGAAAAACACATTTCCATCAGGAGATTGTCTCAATAATTTCAAGGCTCTGCAGCCCTCTGCGTTGCGAATTTGCTGATGATACTTCTCGAAAATGGCAAGAAAATCATCGCATTTCGAAGGCTCAAAAGTCATTTTTACTATTCTGGTTACCATAGAATTCTACTCTTACTACATCATTGATTTTCGCTCCTAATAGCGACTTAGCGCCACCTCCATGGCCTGAAGCACCGTGATTTACGGCAATAATCATCATACCATTTGAACCCCACATGGCCAAATGATCGCCTGACATTACTTCCGTAAAATCTGCGCTGATCTTAGTGATGGCCTTCGTTCCTAATCGAAGTGTAATGGTAAATGAGCGATTTGCTCGATACGTTTCAAATAAGGTCTGAGGAATATTAGTGTGTACGTTTTCAAACCTATCAAAGTGAACCACAGTTCCTTTAATCAGATTTTCTTCAATGATTACTTGATTGCCGTGTACTTTTCTTACTTCTGAAATTCGTCTTCCAAGGAATTCAACGGGACCTCCTTTTGCCAAGTGCGCCGCGGCAGTGCCGAAAACGCTTCGCATCGGGAAAGTCCAATCTGCTTGATTCTTCAGATTAATTTCGAAAATATCCTCCGGCATTGTGTCAAAAAGCAAAGAGAATATCCCATTATCAGCAGCAATGAAGTAATGACTCATGTAATGCACTACCAAATGAGGACTTTTCATGGTCAACTCTGGGCGCACCCCAATCACGTGAATTGTTCCCATCGGGAAGTTTTGCCAAGAACTTTTAAGCAAATACGCCGCATGATTGATATCAAAAGGTCGCACGTCGTGACTGATATCAACAATTGTAGCCTGGGGAGCTAACGCTAGTATTGCCCCTTTCACTGATGCCACGTAGTGGTCAGCGAGTCCCATGTCTGATGTCAGTGTAACTATTGCCATTCTTAACAATTCCTTCAAAAGACATTTTTATCTGTCTTCTTTCAGAACACGAAATTGGTTTACTTTCGTGTTAAAGATTCAGACAAAATAAATAAGTTTTCAATAAAGGAATTAACCCTTGGCAGATAGAGAAATCCTAATTCCGGCAATCGACCCTCTCGAATTGTTCGGTCCCAACAACAACAAATTCAAGCTTATATGCTCACGTTTCCCGAAATTGAAGATCGTGGCGCGTGGAAATATTATCAAAGCAAATGGCGATAATGCCGAATTAGATCACTTTGCCGACAAGCTCAGTCTAGTATTTTGGCATATAGAGATGTACAATAGTCTTCATCTCAATCAACTCGAACGCATTCTCGATGGGGAAGTTCAAGAAGAAAAGCCAACTTCAAAAAATGGTGATGACATTCTTGTTTATGGTCCTGGCGGAAATAAAGTAACCGCCCGCACTGCCAATCAAAAACGAATGGTAGTGGCTTGCGACAACAACGATATGGTTTTTGCTATAGGTCCTGCAGGTACTGGTAAATCCTATACCGCTGTGGCTTTGGCTGTTAGAGCTTTGAAAGAAAAACAAGTAAAAAGAATAGTCCTAACCCGCCCTGCTGTAGAGGCTGGAGAGAATCTTGGTTTCTTACCTGGTGATTTGAAAGAAAAACTCGATCCATACTTGCAACCCTTGTATGATGCGCTAATGGATATGTTGCCTTATGAGAAATTGGCTGATTACATGGACAAAGGCGTAATCGAAATCGCTCCCCTAGCCTTCATGCGTGGGCGCACACTC
>JBJOKO010000368.1:0-3053 GCA_046046035.1 Bacteroidota bacterium
GAATCTGCTGTGTTGCTGAATAACCCGGTGTGGATTGAATGCTGTTTAAGAGCGCACCAATCTCTTTATCCTGTTGCAGCTCCAAAATTAATGCAAGGGTCAAGCTATGCTTGGCAAATACAAAGACTTTACAATGGTCAAGTGGTGCAGACATCGGAAACATGGATGTTTTATGTACCAATTCCTTTGAAGCATCAGGATTTGAAATATGTCAATTTGAAAAAGGGAGTGAATAGTGATGTATTCCCTGTTTTCGAACGATTGTACTTCCGTTTTGATGAGCCATACAATGGAGCAAATCTTACTTACAAGATTTTTAATTCTAGCAGAGAGGAAATTGTAATTCCGGTAACTGTTGATTCAGAATCCAACAGTATTCCTGAAGCAGGAACTAAAAAGATTGGGTTCAACACATATGAATTGGATATTCTTCAATATCAGTTGGAACCAGGTTATTACACAGTAGAAATATTCAATGACAAAGCCGAGAAGTACGAATTAAAAATCAAAATCGAATGAAGAAATTGGGAACGATAGCCTTGATCACATGGATGGTTGTGATTAGTGCGTGGATTATTGCTGATGTTATGAATGGCTCGAAGAAAGTGGCATATATAGATATGAAACAAGTTTTCGATTCATTTCAAATGAAGATTGAATTGGAGAAGGATTTTCAATCCAAATCGAGTTCACTTCAAAAAGAAATTGAAGAAGGCGCTATGGTATTTGCATCGATGCAAAAGAGATACGAACTCTCATCGAATCCTCAATTGGCCGATTCATTGTCATACTTAGGACAAGTGCTTGGCGAAAAGCAAAAGCAAATGGAGGAAGAATTTGGATCATTGAAAACTCAGTATGATTCACAAATTCAAGCACAGCTATACCAGTATTTACAGGAGTATGGCAGTGATAGCGGGCTTGATGTGGTTCTTACCACACTTGATGGAAGTACACTCATCTATGCAAAAGAAACTTTGAATGTTACAGAAGAAGCAATAGCATTTGTAAATGAAAAATATGAAGGTCTTAATTAATTATGGTTGGCTGCTTCTGCTTGTGCTTATCGCTTCATGTGGTGAAGAGATCGGACAAGATTTGAGTGGAATTGATCTTATGGCACATAAGCTTGATGTGCCAACTATTGATGCGACCTCAAAAGAAAGTGTCGCAGAATATGTCAATTGGGTTAAGGATGAGGAGAATGGATTAAAGCAAGTGAAATCAATTGGTGATTTGACATTTGAAGCATTACTAAAGCCACCAGTCTATTGTGCACTAATTGACAGTAAAGGTAAGTCGATTACTAACGATGAATTGCGAGAGCAGAGTGTTGGTCAAAGCGAGTTGTATCAGCTAGAGTTTAGTTTACAAAACAAGACATGTAGTGATGAATTGCTCAAGTGCGGAGTGGCTGATATGGGAGAGTATCAGCAACGTGTGCAGTACTATTCATTTCAATTGAATAATGATGCGTATTTGGTGATTGACAAGGATACCATACCGTGCGGAGCGCATCATTGGGAGCGTGCTTTTGACGCCACAAATAAGATTACGATGCAGATGGTTTTTGACAAACCACGCACCAAGTTGGAGTTTGAAAAAATGCAGTTAGTCTATTACGATAGAGTATTTGGAAACGGATTAATAAAATTCATGTTTGGCAATGAATCATAATATCATCACACAGAAAAGAAAGGGAATTATGTTACGTTTTTTCGCAGGTCGAAAAATGCGTTTCATATCGATGACTGTTCTCATGAGCATGTTGTTTCAATTGGGCTATCCCACCGCAGCATGGGCACTAACAGGCGGTCCAAGTCAGCCAGAGGTGGAAAGTTTTGAACCTGTAGGCACGAGTGAAATGGTCGATCTATTTAGTGGCGATTTCAACTACAACATTCCTTTATTGGATGTGGATGGTTATCCAATCAATATTGCTTATCACTCAGGGGTAACTACGGATCAGGAAGCAAGCTGGGTTGGTTTGGGGTGGAATATTAATTGTGGTTCGGTCAATAGGGGCTTAAGAGGACTTCCGGATGATTTTAATGGAGATAAAATACATACAGTAACAAATATTAAAGAACAGAAAAGTTGGGGGGTGAGTGCTGGCTATAGTGCCAATTTTGAACTTTTTGGAGCGGATGTACCAAATCCAGATGCAGATAGCGAATCAATATTGAATATTGGAGGTAATGTTAGTTTAGGTATTCAATATCACAACTATAATGGATACTCGGCTTCTTTTAGTTTGACACCTTCGATTGGAGCTGGAGAGAAAAGTAAAATGCCTTTGAATTTAAGTTTAGGGATAAGCGGTAATAGTAGCGAAGGTGCCTCGATTCAACCTACTGTTTCAATGAGTTTTAATTATTATGAGAAAACTAATAAGTCTGGCACAACTACAACAACAGGCAGTTTAAAGCTTTCATTTGGTGGAGCCTTTAATACTAGAAAGGGTATGACAACATTGTCAATTTCGGCTTCTAATTCTTTTTTAAAGAAGGAAACGAGCACCTTTCTGAAAGCCATGAAATCTATATATTTAAGAGAAAGTGCTTACAAAAAGTCTGGTGGTTCATTTGGTCAAATGTCGGCAGCATGGAATGTCGGAATGCCAACTTATACTCCTACTGCAGGAAATCACTTTAGATCATTAGGATTTAGTGGTAAGTTTAGTGCTGGTTTAGGCGTTATTGGCTTATACCAAAGCGGAAGCTTGCAAGGTTTCACTTCGCGAAATTATTTGGAGAATCACACTAGAGATGTACCTTCATATGGTTATTTGCATAATCACGAAGCTCTCCCTAATGAATCATTAATGGATTTTAATAGGGAAAACGATGGTGGATTCAATGAATTCACTCCAACAATTGCAATGCCTATTCCCGGTTATGATTTATTCTCGGTTTCCGGACAAGGTGTAGGGGGTAGTTACAGGGCTTATAGAAGTGAAATTGGAGCCTATAGTGATCCAAAAGTAGAAGGCAGACCTTCACCGAATTTCAATATAGAAGTTGAACTAGGTTTTGGAGTTGGGGCCCACGTGG
>JBJOKO010000369.1:0-3044 GCA_046046035.1 Bacteroidota bacterium
GCTTCAAAATTCTGATTTACTCACCATCATTGAATCTGCATTTTCTTCTGTTTTACCAAGAGTAACATTAGAAACACCAATCACCTCGATTGATTATTCCAGTGGAAAAGTAAAACTCACTGACACGAATGGAATCGTGTATGAAAAGGATCGTGTAATTGTTACCTCTTCTGTTAAAGTATTGTTCGATCAAGTAATAGACTTCATTCCTAATCTTCCCCCTCTTCATTTACAAGCTATCAATACGCTTGGCATGGGAGACGGATTAAAGATCATCTTAAAATTCAATGAATCTTTTTGGCCTGCAAATGCGGGTAGTATAGTTGGCCCAGGACCTGTTCCTGAATTTTGGACAACGGCTTCTGGAGGAAGAAGTGATAACAACAATCTGCTTACTGCTTTTGTCAATGGTGAAAATGCAGAAAGTTTGATTGCTCTTGGTGATGGTATGATACCGGCTATTCTTGAGCAACTTGATACATTCTTTGGAGATAGTTTGGCTTCAACAAATTACGCCGATCACTTCATTATGAATTGGGCAGACATGCCTTATATCAGAGGTGCTTATTCTTATCCAAAACCAGGTATGTCGCCTGAAACACGAGGTTTGCTCAAAGATGCAGTGAACAACAAAATCTACTTCGCGGGTGAAGCAGTGCATGATGGCGGTCATCACGGAACCGTTCACGGCGCAATGGAATCAGCGCTTTCGGCAGTAACCAAAATATTGACGACAGCATGAGAAAAGAGATAAGAAATATTTTCATCATTTGTCTGTTGTGCATCTCAGCCAGCAAAGGTGTTGGTCAGCTCTCGTTGCATCTTGGGTATAATTATTTGAAGGCAGAAGAGTGGGATAACATTGCACATACTTACAATTTTTCTCGTCCATGGATGAGCACTGAATTGAAACCTCTTACACATGGATACGAAGCTCGACTCGGATGGCTCTATCGATGGAATACATTGAGAAGTATTTATGTTCAGCCCCAAATTGGTTTTAGACAATTCACGTCTAGCGCTGCGAACGATGGTGAGGAACTTTACCTCCGACTCCGTCAATACACATTGCAATGCGATTTGAATTTTAGTCCGAAAGCTTTTTTTGGAGGCATCGCATCCGGACCAATTGGAACACGATGGATGATGTATTTCAGTCCTGCTATACACTTATGGCAACCTTATGCATCACAGAATGAAAAGCCCCTTTATGTGGATGGAACGGGCGATACAAGCGATGACTTTGAAGAATACACTCCCAATATTTTTACATGGAGTGTGAGCATGGGAACAGGCTATCGTTCAATAATGGTGGCAAAGAAATTTATAGTAAGCCCCAAATTTGGAGTACGCTATTTTTTAAATACAGACATGGAAGACTTCGATGTAGTGGTTTCCGGCAGCAATCAAACTGGTTTGAAAAGCGAGGCCAAAAATTACTTGATCTTCGAAAGTGGCGTTGAAATTGTTTGGATTTTCAAAAGAACAAAAAGCGGAAAGGGGTATGCGAAGCCGTGTAGCAACTGCTAAGGGTAAAGGGTGAAGTTTGAAGTGTGATGTTTGAAGGGTGAAGGGTGAAGTTTGAAGTGTGATGTTTGAAGTGTGAAGGGTGAAGTTTGAAGTAAACAAGAAATCAGAGATAAGAAATCAGAGATAAGAAATCAGAAATTAGAAATAAGATATTAGAAATCAGAAATAAGAAATCATTATGAAAGGATTGATGGTGTTTTTGGGAATGTGGGGGATTGGTTTGGGGGCGTTGGGTCAGGATATGGTGGCTATGGAGGATAGTTTGTTGAAGTATTACAACAAACTTGCTGTGGCAACTTTGAATGCTGATCGCGATAGTGCTAGTGCTAAAATGAGAACATTCTTTATTGAAAGTTTCAATAATCCCGAGTCTTTTGATTATGCTTTTGATAAATTGAAATTGAGCAAAATAAAATCTCCGGATGATCGTGTGCGCATGTTCAATTGGAATCAACCAAATGAAGATGGTACCTTCAAATACTATTGCTTTATTCTTAGAAAAATAGTGAAGGGCAAGAAGGAAGTGAGTTATGAGTGGTTCGAGCTCACGCAAGCTAAAAGAGAAGCGGATAAGATTGAATCGAAATACTTAAATGCGGATAAATGGATTGGTGCTTTGTACTATGACATTATTCCTGTAGGAAAGAAAAATGTGGATACTTATGTACTGCTTGGTTGGGAAGGAAAGGATGATGTGACGACGCGTAAAATGATTGATGCAATAGAATTCACTGGAAATAAAGTTCGTCTTGGCGCGAATATTTTTAAGACTGCAACGGGCACACAAAAGCGTGTGATTTATGAGTACAGCAACGACATCAGTATGTCGATTAAATATTATCCTAAAAAGAATTGTATCGTGATGGATCATCTTTCTCCAAAGAATCCGATGATGCAAGGTGTTTATGCAGATTATGGTCCTGATGGCACCTATTGTCTTTTCAAATTAGAAAAAGACAAATGGGAATATATCGATGATATTAGTATAAGTGAATTTGTGGAAGGCGATGACCGTCCATTCGTGGATCCGCGTCCAAATAGAAGACGACGTTAACGCACTTTTCTATTTGGGTGAATGCGCACTTCTGTAGCGCCGTAGCCGTAGATATTGTATTGCGCGTCCATGAATTCGCATTGCGGATAGTATTCGTTTAGAATTCTTCTGATCTCTTGACGAAGCGTGCCCTGCCCTACTCCATGGATGAAAACAACCTTCTTCATTTTCTTTTCTTCCGCAATTCGAAGCATTCTTTCGAAGTGTTCCAATTGGTGAATTACGATATCCGCATTGGTCATCCCGCGCTCTGAATCGAGTAATTCATGCGCATGAAGATCAACTTCCATCCAATCACCTTTTCCCTTTATCTCGCTGGAAACAGATGATTTGGCTTTATAAATTTGTTTGAAATCAGCATTCGCTTTGCGAACAGACTCTTTGTCAATGTTTCGTTCAAGAAGAGAAGTAATATCCGGAGTCACTTGATTGTATTTGTGCATTTCTGCACGAAGATTCA
>JBJOKO010000370.1:0-3039 GCA_046046035.1 Bacteroidota bacterium
CATTTTTTTCTTCCTGCTATCATTTTACATTGAGCAGTATTAGGAGGAATAGTGCCTTCGTTATGTGCCATTACCACTAACTGATTTGACCCATTTTGAAGACGGATCTTCAATTTCTTTTTATCCTTTGTAAGTCTATAATTAGTTAAGACATATTGACCATTTAGAACAACAGAAATCGAATCGTTATCCACTTCTCCATTATCCCAAAGAATCAATTTAACAGAGCGTTTTTTGACATTGAAAACCTGATAATCATTTGCCTTTCTTTGTTCCATTACAAACGCATCAGCTGGCGGCTTCTCATAATTATTGATTGGTTCCTTGTGACCCGCTAAAGAATAGGTGAAGCGAATCTTCAAACCCAGATAATCCATTTTCGTTCTTGCCGTAAAACCACCCTTCGGATCTTCTACACGAATGCTTAATACAGAGTCGGTATTGAATTGAAAGTTATAAGTACCAAGCACACTCAAGCCCAAACGCTTATTCTGTGCTGTAATGCCCACTTCAGGTGAAATAAAAAATTTCTTTGGACCATAGCTTTTTGTGATTGCACTAAAGTCTTCAGTTGTTTTTTTCATTTCATCATTGGAATAAAGATTCCAACCAAAATCACTTCCTACGTGTAGTTTAGGATTCTCTTTGTTTTTTATTTTAAATAAATAATAGGAGTTTAGGAATGCGGTTGTGGTAATACTTGAAATGGAGTACTCCAAAATACCTGTTGAATATGAATATGTGCTAATAGCGATGCCTGCTTGTGCAGAGAAACCAAACTTCCTTTTATACAAACCTCCAATGCCTGTATTGAGCACTACTGCGCTACCGATACCTTGGCTCCAAATTGAGGCACTATCTCGTTCAAGCTTTGAAACACTCGCTCCAATTTGCACGGCAGAAGGAAAAATTAATTCAACTTCTCGCTGACAATTTCCTAAAAACGGGAATAAAACGAGTGATATGAGACACAGTACTTTCATTCTACAATTTGTTATTCAAAACGCTCTTGTCCAATGTTCTATTCAAAAAAAAATTCAAATTTTCAGGGGAGAACACGATTAATTGTTGTGTTAAATTTAGTACATTCACGGCTAACCTTCTAACCAAAACCACTTTCTCTATGTCTCAGCACAACATACCTGATGGACTTTTTCATGAAGTTTGGCAACTCTATTCCAACGGTCATACCTCCGATGAAATTCTTGCTCGACTA
Source organism: Bacteroidota bacterium (assembly GCA_046046035.1). Lineage (GTDB taxonomy): Bacteria > Bacteroidota > Bacteroidia > Flavobacteriales_D > Sanyastnellaceae > JAIXWP01. The sequence continues at coordinate 1,217 of JBJOKO010000370.1, forward strand.
ATGAAAAGAGAAATTGACTTAGAAGTTGCGGAAGGTGTGATGAGCAAAGTAAAAAACATTCGTGACGCAAAGCGTCGAAGCAGAGGATTGGTACTTTGTATTATTGGCGGATCATTGCTGATTATGGCCTTTCTCGTGACCTATATACTGCATCAACTAAATGTGCAGACAGATATAGCCCTATACGGACTCACAACAATAGGAATCGGGTTTCTATTTACAGGAATGGTCTACTATATGGGCTGACTATTCCTTTACAATTCTAAGCATCTGTGCGTCACTAGAAATTATTCTAATGAAATAAACACCATTCGCCGAATCACTCAGTGCTGTCGACAATTCTGAATTTACATCAAGTAAATTTCCTTTAATCGACTTGATCAATTTTCCGTCTGGAGAAATTAATTCAACATGGAAAAATTGATTCTCATCATAATTTCCATTGACTATAATATGTACTTCTCCATTGGTTGGATTTGGAAACAAACTAAACTCAGCGGTTTCCATTCCTTGCAAGTTAACTGTGGTGCCATTCACAGTGACGCTGCCATAACCAGTAATTTCACCGAGATTATCAAGTCCATTATTGACTAATAAATTTCCTTGCATAAATAGGTGCGCATTGTTCTCAATGATTAGATTATTAACTTCAACATCACCAGATATTGCAGGTTGCGGAAAAGCTGTTCCAACAATTATAACATCTCGTTCAGCCGTTGGAATAACTCCATCTTCCCAATTCTCTCCACATCTCCAATCAGAATTTCCTCCATTACCTGACCAAATAGACACCTCATTCGTTGCCATCATAGAATTTGCAGATAGTACTACCTGTGGCGCAGTATAAGTAACATTAACGAAGCAATTTTGTGCGGGATTGGAGGAAACATTATTTCTTACTTTCAATGTAATCCAACCAGTATAAGTTGGGGTATAATAACCAGTCAAAGTTCCAGTTCCTACTTTAGAAGACAAGAGCGTTCCTGCGCTATTGTACAATCCAATATAAAGGCTCTTCGTAGTATTTGTTGGATAAAGCACATATGTTACCTGCTTGCCAAGTTCAACATAGATTTTTCCAACGGTTCTGAAATTAGTGGATGACGCAGGAATAGCGCCTCCTTGTGTAAGCGAACTGGCATGTTTATCACCTAAATCGTTTGCCATTTCCCATTCTTGTGTGGTTGCTGTTGCTCTGCCAGGTGTATAAACGAAGCCATCCTTTCCCACTGGAGCCCAAACGCTGTATCCATGTCTGCCAGCTATGTTCAATGCAGGATTAACAGGAGGGGTATTAATTTGTACCCATCCGTTTGCATCAACTTGAACAGTCGCAGTTCCGTTGGCACCAGAATAGTCTTTAAGAACCGTACCTGCTGGGAAATTTGTATGAATCCATTGATTTTGCCAAACACTCCAATTGTCAGTAATTCCGATGATAGCTTTTCCAGCTCTTTCAATAATTAAATAATCTGCGCTTGTGTGTGGTACTTGATATGCGCCTGATTTGAAATCAAGAGCTTGATGGCACCAAATTAAATTTGCCAAATCTGTTCTAACAGGAAGTTGTGTTGATGACTTGGGGTCATGATTGTATCGATTTCCATTCGTGCCGATATCAAACAGATCCTCGAAAAATATTTGAGGATTACCGTCCATAGCGAATATCACAGCATAGGCAGTTGACATTCTTGGTTCGGTGGGGCTAATGTGGGGAGACAATTCATTGCTAGAATTCCAACCTGTATAGTTACCAGTTGCGCTTAGAGTTGGTCTAAATGTATCATGATTATTAACAAAGGGGACGGTGCGATGAACATAGG
>JBJOKO010000371.1:0-3031 GCA_046046035.1 Bacteroidota bacterium
CTATAAGCTATAAGCTATAAGCTATAAGCTATAAGCTATAAGCTATAAGCTATAAGCTATAAGCTATAAGCTATAAGCTATAAGCTATAAGCTATAAGCTATAAGCTATGTAAAAAAAGGACAGACAAGTTAGAATATTTTTTTGAAATAAAAAAGGGCGGAAATTTTTCCGCCCTTTTCATTTCTTAACCAAATACTTAAAGCCTACAGCTTACAGCCTAAAGCCTACTACATCTTCACGATCTTGAAAACCGTTCTTCTGTTGAGCTGGTGTTGCTCTTCGGAACAATCGCTTTTCTTATTTCCTTCACATTCGCAATCGTTGGTCAGTTCTGACTCGCCGTATCCTTTTCCTGAAATTCTCTTCTTGTCGATTCCTTTGCTCACGATATATGCAGCGCTGCTTTTCGCTCTGCGATCTGAAAGCTTCATGTTGTATGATTGAGAAGCTCTGCAGTCAGTGTGAGAACCAAGTTCAATCACCATGTTTGGATATTCCTGCATTACAGCTACAATTTTATCAAGCTCTGCCGCGGCATCTGGACGGATAAAGTCCTTGTCCTTGTCGAAGTAAATTGGGTTGATGTTGATCATCTTACCTAGGTCACCACCAATCTCAAGCTTGTCGAGATTTGCTTGGAAGGTGATGTCTTTTCCTGCAGTATAAACATCGCTGATAGTAAGGTTTTCGGTAAGGTAACCGCTCTTTTCTACGATGATGTTGTATGTGTATGAATCACCAACTTTAACACCTTCCACTTCACGTTTTACGCCACCTGCTACATCTGAGTTAAGCTCTGCAAAAGGCTTTGTAGCGCGAATAACTTGCACGCGTGCACCTTCGATTGGCTTGCCAGTTTTAGCTTCTACCACTAGACCAATCATATTCAACATTGGATCGAGATCCAATTTCAAATCTTGTTTTAGAATTGGGTTGTTTGCATCCAATGATGCGGTGCTTGCTTTTTCTGTACCGTCGTAGTAGTTCTCTTTCTTTCCTGTGAGTTTGTAGGTCTTTCCTTGTTCAACAACGAAAGAATATGCTCCATTTTCATCGGTAGTCACCGTTCCTTGACTATTGCCATCTGCATCGAATAATTCAATTGTTGAATTGCTCAAAATAGCATTGGTTCTAGCGTCATAGGCGATTCCTTCGATTTTGTAATCGGGTAGGAGTGGAGAAGTTATTTTTACAGAATAGATGTCATCGCTACCTTGACTGTCGCTGCGATTACTTGAAACAAAACCGTTTTGTTGGTTTGCATCAATAATAAATGCAAAGTCATCAGCAGAACTATTCAGTGGAGCGCCAAGATTAGATGGAGCGCCGAAACCGCTTCCAGCAGCGCGACTCATGAATATGTCGAGACCGCCAAATCCAAGATGACCATTTGATGCAAAGAACAAAGTGCCATCTGAATGAATGAATGGGAACATCTCATTGCCTTCTGTATTGATAGTATTACCAAGGTTTTCAGGAGAACCGAATGAACCGTCGGTATTTACGGAAACCTTCCAGATGTCCGTGCCACCAATAGAACCAGGCATATCACTTACAAAATAAAGTGTTTTACCATCTGCTGAAAGTGAAGGGTGACCAACACTATATTCATCACTATTAAAAGGAAGCATTTCTTCAGCTTGCCATTCTTCATCTTTATAAACAGACTTGAATAGCTTTAAATTATTTACTCCTTTTTTGTCCTTTCCGAATTTCTTATCGAAGTAATTGTTACGTGTAAAGTACATTGTGTTTCCATCAGCTGAAAAGCATGCAGGACCTTCGTGATACTTCGTGTTGATTTTCTTTCTGAAAGTTTTTACTTTAGAAATTTCACCATTGTTCAATTCACCAGAATATAGATTTAGAAATGGCTCACCATTCCAAGTGTGAACGCGTTTCACTGATCCACCGCCCTTTCCAGCCGATGCGAAGATGATTTCTTTCCCGCGATATGCAGGACCGAAATCAGCGAAATTGGTGTTGATTCCAAGATTCTTTAATTCGAATTTTGGAGCTTCCGATTTGATTTTATCAAATGCGGCTTTGTTCTTTTTGAAGTCTACTGCACGTAAGTCAGAAGGATTACTTGAAGCAAACTGATTCATTACCTCGTCCGCTTTTTCATAGTTTCCAACCCACTTCAAGCACTGTGCGTAAGCGTAAGTTTCCTCGTTATCTGCTTTTCCGCTTGTATAAATTTTTTCAAACCAAGGTTGAGCATTTTTTAGATCACCCATTTTGTAATAGGCATTCGCTAATTTATGCGTTCCATTTTCGTCCAAAAGACCTTGTTCTGCGAGACTTGCGTAACTTTTGGCCGCGGCTTCATATGCAAGGTTTTCGTAATTTTTATCAGCCTTTTTTAGTTTGGCTGTTTGGGCGTTACTTGCTAATACAATGCAAAGTAAAAAACCCACTAATGTGTACTTTTTCATAAGTGTTGTCATTGTAATATTAGAAGTAACGAGGTGATTTGAGTTTGTCATTTTTGAATACAAAATCATACATCAACAAGAATTCTAGAGTTCCGTCATTCACTTTATTCAATTTAGAAGTAGTGAAATCCCAAGAAAGTCCTGCGTGCATTTGATCAGTAATATTCATTCCAACCATAGTGGTAAATGAATCTTTTAAACGGTGACCGATACCAACGTTGATGCGGTCATTGAACAATAATTCTGCTGTCAGATCAACAGATGTAGGAGCATTTTCAGTGAACTTAAATTGAGTAGTTGGTTTCAACTTAATTGAGTTGGTCAATGGAAGAATCAAACCACCAATCAAGAAATAGTGACGTTTCTCAGAAATGTCATTGTCAGCGCCATCAACAGTTGCCAATTTGTTTTGCACGAGTTTAGGAATACCCACACCAGCGTACCATTTGTCATTGTTCAAATACACACCGAAACCAACGTTTGGGTTGATTGAACTTTTTACTTCTTGTCCAACAAGATTCGGATCATTTGCATCTGTAGTAATTAGTCCAGCCAGTTTTGGTTGGAATAGATTCATCCCAGCTTTCAAACC
>JBJOKO010000372.1:0-3029 GCA_046046035.1 Bacteroidota bacterium
CAAAGGAGAATAAATAGAATCCACCAGTATTGTGAAAGGGATTCAAAGAGATTAGAAGCAGACATTAGTTTATCATTTATTATTCAAAACTAATGATTTCGGACACTATTCCGTAATTTTCAAAAAACTTTAATCTTTTTTAAAGTAAAAGGAGGAGTCATTCGTCTTCCTATACATGACACTCGATATGAGCGCTGAACAGAGATCAAATAAAATATCCAACATCGTACAGACTTATGGTCGTCGTCTCAAGGCTTTTATTAGCAATAGAGTCGATTCTGACGAGGATGCGGAAGATATTTTACAAGATGTCTGGTATCAGCTAAGTAACCTTACAGGATTGGAGGATATCACAAGCATTAGCGGTTGGTTATTTTCTGTTTCTCGGAATAGAATTACTGATTCTTTCAGAAAGAATTCTCCAGATCGCTTGGAAGATCAAAGCTTTCAGAACGAAGAAGGGGAGTGGGAGATTCGCGAATTGCTTATGGCTGATGCCAACCCTGATCCCGAAGCACAATTATTTCAAAAAGCCATTCAGAATGCACTTTACAAAGCGTTGAATGAATTGCCTGAGAAACAGAAGAGCGTTTTTATTCAAAATGAAATTGAAGACAAGACCCTTCAGGAGATTGCAGACGCTGAAGGAGAAAACCTAAAAACGATTATCAGTCGGAAAGGCTACGCGATAAAGCATTTGAGAAGTCGATTAAATGAATTGTATAACGAATTAAATGATTAAGAAATGAACCCGAAATTCAAAAAATTCTGGCCCTTGTTTATCCTTTTGCCTATAGTATTTGTGGCAGCGTTGGGATACGGCGTTATGTACCTATGGAATTGGTTAATGCCAGTGATATTTGGCCTAACAACAATCACGTTTTGGCAAGCAGTAGGACTATTTGTTCTAAGTAAAATTCTCTTCAGTGGCTTTGGAGGAATGAAGGGAAAGCAAGGACGACGCAACAATCAATGTTCCCCCAAGAATAGAATGTTCGATAAATTTAAAACGATGAGTCCGGAGGAGAGGGAGGCTTTTCTTTCGAAGTCTGAAGTTTGAAGTGTGAAGTATGAAGGATTGTGATTAAGAAAAACCCCCGAAAAACAAAGTTTTTCGGGGGTTTAATATTTTATCAGGAATCAGAAATTCGGAATCCGAAATCAAACAAGCGCAGCAAGGAAGAACGCCGCGATGAGCGCAACGCTGAATAGAATGAACATGAAGTATTGTAGCTTTTCAACTACTATTCTTCCTGCATTTTCTATAGGAGTGAACATCGCAATGATTACTTTCAAGTAATAGTAAACTGCAATTGCAGAAGTAAGAATCATAATTATCACCAACCAAATTTGGCCAGCATCTACCATTGCACTAATCACAAAGTATTTGGCCATAAACCCACCTAGAGGAGGAATACCTGCCATAGAAAGCAATGACAATGTCATAGCTCCAGCCATAACTGGATTGCGCTTAGCAAGGCCTTTAAATGCGTCGAAACCTTCGTTGCCTCCTTGTGCACTTGAAACTTGTTCTAATACCATGAAGCTAGTCAATGAAGCAATAGAATACACTGCGATGTAATACATCAACACTGTAGGACTCATTGTATTGATAGAGATCAAAGCAGCGAACATGAAACCTGCATGAGAAATACTTGAATATGCAAGAAGACGTTTTGTGTTCGTTTGAATCGCGGCAAGTACGTTTGATACAATCAAAGTCAAACCTGCAAGTACTGCTATAATCGTTGTTGTGTATTCAATTGTGGAATTGAATGCTGTACCAAATAGTCTGAACAACGCTGCGAAACCAGCTGCCTTCACTATTGTTGCCATCAACGCAGTGATCGGCGTTGGAGCCCCTTGATATACATCTGGTGTCCAGAATTGGAATGGTGCGATTGAAACTTTGAATGCAAAAGCAACAAGGATCATTAATACACCTGCAGTCAACATACTTCCTGCGCCATTTGTAGTCAAAGCAGTGCTTATTCCAGAAAGATCAAAACTTCCAGTTGCTCCATAAACTAATGCGATACCGAATAGAAGTATAGCACTCGCCATTGAACCTAAGAAGAAATATTTGAATCCAGCTTCGTTTGAAAGCAAGCTCTTTTTATTGCTCGCCGCCAAAACGTACATTGGAATAGAAAGAATTTCAATACCTAAGAACAACATCACCATGTTGGTGTATGAAGTCAAGATCACCGCACCACTTAAGCTGAATGCAACAAGTGCATAAAGGTCAACAGCACCTTCTTTTTGCTTAAAATGATCTGATGTCAATAGGAACCAAAGCAAGGCAACAGAACTTAGGATGGCAGTGAATGCCAAAGAATAATTGTCCATCAACAACATATTATTGTTGAACGGATTTTCATTCATGTTCCAGTCAATGACGCAAGAGCCAATTGTAGCTAATAGTCCTAGAATGATAATTGGGAAAACAGCCTTACGCAATTTGATAATGTCAAACGCGAGAATAGCGATGCCCAAAAGCGATGTGATGAGTAGCTCTTTCATCAGTTAATATTTGCAAGAATTGATTCGACAGCTGAATTAGAAACCTCCATTAGTGGGGCAGGGAAAATTCCGAGACCAACTACGAGGATCACAACAATGATTAAAACAGTTTTTTCAATTGTTGTTAATGGTGCAAAAGATGCAGAACGTTCGTTCGCAGGACCAAGCATGATCGTTTGGAATGCACGAAGCATATACACAGCTCCAAGGATTACCGTAAGTCCACCAAACAAAGCGAATACCCAATTGTATTGGAATAAACCAACAAGCAATAAGAATTCACCTACGAATCCGCTTGTGAATGGAAGTGCAACTGAACCCATAACGATTGCGAAGAATAAGAACGCAAACAATGCATTCACATCACGCACACCGCCCATTTTTGACATGTCATCATGTCCAAAACGACTTTCAAGAATATCATACACAGCGAAAAGTCCCACAGCAAGAATACCGTGTGAAAGCATTTCGAATAATCCACCTTGAACACCTTGAGCATTACCACT